>JAKFVK010000005.1 GCA_021732205.1 Hyphomicrobiales bacterium
GGTGATATGCCGCGCTCGCCAACGCGCACCTCGACCGGATCGCCGGGAACCAGGCGAATGGCAAAGAAGGTGACGAACATGAGTGCCAGGAAGGTTGGCAGCGTCAGTGCGAGGCGTTTGGCGAAAAAAGCCAGCATGCGGTCAGCCTAGCGATTACGATCACATTGGAAAGTACAAAAAAGGTGCGGGAGGTTGATGAAACCTCCCGCACCCTGTGTCTGATCGTGATGCCTTACTTTAGGTCGACACCCTTGAAGTGATGGGCGCCCAGCGGGCCCTACTTGTAGCCCTCGACTTCCTTGCGCATCGCCTCATAGACAATGGAATGGGCAATCTTGAGGTCGGGTGCCTCTTCCTTGTCGATCAGCTGCATCTGAGAATAGAGCTTGGCCCGCTCCGCCTGATCGGCAATGCCGCGCGCCTTCACAAGAAGATCATCATATTCCTTGTTGCACCATTTGGTGATGTTCTGGCCACCGGCGCGAGCGCCCGAGCAGCCGCGCAGGAAGAAGAAGTTGTCGGGATCACCATTATCGCCGGTCCAGCCAAGCTGGGCCGTCGTGTGCTCACCCTGCTGGGCGCGCTTGCGATATTCGCCCCATTCATAGGTGATGAGTTTGGCGTTGATGCCTATTTTGGCGAGATCAGCCTGCATGATTTCGGCGATGCGCTTGGCGTTCGGATTATAGGGGCGCTGCACCGGCATGTACCACAGGTCGATATCAAGCGGGGTTGTAACGCCAGCCTCTTTCAGAAGCGCCTTGGCCTTCTCGGGATCGTAAGCATAATCCTTGACGGCGTCATTATAGGACCACAACGTCGGCGGAATGAGGTTCTTGGCGACCTGACCGGCACCGAGGAAGACGTCACGAATGATCGCCTGCTTGTCGATGGCCATATTCATCGCCTGACGCACCTGCTTCTTGTCGAAGGGAGGCTTTTGCGTGTTAAAGGCCCAGTAGGCGATGTTGAGGCCCGACTGACTGATGACTTTCAGCGCCGGATCTTTCTGCATTTCCGGCAGATCGGCCGGACGCGGTGCGATCATGAAATGGCACTCGCCGGCCTTCAGCTTGGCGTAGCGTGCGGTTGGATCAGGCGTGATGGCATAGACGAGATCGTCCACCAGCGCCTTTTCACCCCAGTAATCGGCATTCTTCTTGTAACGGATCACCGCATCCTTCTGATAGGCGACGAAGGAAAAGGGACCGGTGCCGATGGGCTGCTGGTCCATCAGCTCAAGCTTGCCAAGCTTCGTCAGCGTCTCGGCATATTCGGCTGAATGGATGGTCATGAAATCCATGGCAAGATTGGCCATGATCGGAGCATTGGGCTCGTTCAGTGTGATCTTGAGGGTGTAGTCGTCCACCTTCTCGACCGACTTCAGAAGCTTGGCCATGTCCATGTCGGCGAAATAATCATATTTGCCGCCGGAGATTTTTGCGAAGGGGTGATCACCCTTCCACTGGCGGTTCAGCGTCCACAACACGTCATCGGCGTTGAAATCGCGCGTCGGCTTGAAGTTGGCGTTGGCGTGGAACTTCACGCCCTTGCGCAGCTTGAGCGTGATCAGCGTGCCATTCTGCTCGATCGTCCAGCTCTCGGCGAGACCGGGAATGACGTTGGTGGTGCCACGCTCGAACAAGGTGAGCTGATCATAGACCGGGCGGGCGGCATCAAAGCTGGTACCGGTGGTGTTGACTGCCGGGGTGAAATTTTCCGGCGAGCCTTCCGAGCAATAGACGAGTGTCTTGGCTTCGGCAGCAGCGGAAACCGCCAATGCCAGCGCCATTGCCGCGCCGTAAAACATGTTTCGTTGGAATTTACGCATGTGCCTTCCTTGCTTCGTTGGTGCTGTCAAAGCCCTCGACCCGCATCGGGCCTGTGGCCAAAGAATGTCACCGCTGGGTGGCGGCTGGTCTTTCACCAGCCCATAGAAAAGCGCCTTTTTGGACGTTAAGTAAACCACCCGATACCTACGCGAAAACGCGTATTATGCGTGCTAGGCAGTGCGCCGCTGCCACGCTATGATTGTCTGACAACCTTCATGACCACGAAAGAGAAGCGCCATGGATGACAGCCGACATGATGTGCCTGCGAACGCCTGGGTGGAACAGCCGCGCGATGATGGCCGCCGCACTTTCCTGACAGCTGGCCTGGCAAGTGGTTTTGCTCTGGCTGTCCAACCCGTTTCGGCTGAGACCATCATCACCGATACCAGCGGCCTGACCGCCGGCATGGTCGAGATGGCAACGAGCGATGGACGGATTCCCGCCTACCGTGCGCATCCGGCAGCGAGTGTTGCAGCGCCGGTTGTCGTCGTCGTTCAGGAAATCTTCGGCGTGCACGAGCACATCAAGGATGTCTGCCGCCGGCTGGCCAAACTTGGCTATTACGCGATTGCACCCGAGCTTTATTTCCGTGCTGGCGATCCGGCCAAACTGCCGGACGGGGCCACCATCGTGGCGCAGATCCTTCCCAGGATCACCGACAGGCAAGTGATGAGCGACATCGACAGCACGGTTGCTTTCGCCAAAGGTGAAGGGGCGCTGAGCGAGCGGCTGGGTATCACCGGCTTTTGCTGGGGAGGGCGTGTTGTGTGGCTGTACAGCGCCCATAATCCGGCGCTCAAAGCGGGCGTTGCGTGGTATGGCCGTATCACTGCGGCAAAGAGCGAACAGACGCCTCAACACCCCATCGACATCGTCGGCGATATCAGAGCGCCCGTGCTTGGACTTTACGGCGCGGCTGATGCCGGCATCCCTGTCGAGGATGTGAAGAAGATGGAAGCAGCTCTCAAGGCAGCCGGAAAGAAGACCGAGATCGTCATCTACCCCGATACGCCGCATGGCTTCCACGCCGATTACCGCGCGAGCTATCGCGAGGCGAACGCCAGGGATGGATTCGACCGGCTGAAAGCCTGGTTCAAGGCCAACGGGGTCTAACCCCTCGGCTTAGAGTGGATCGCCCGCCACACGCGCTCGGGCGTTGCCGGCATATCGACACTGACACCCCATTCGCTCAGCGCGTCCTGCAGCGCGTTCATGACCGCCGGGCACGAGCCAACCGCGCCCGCCTCGCCGGCGCCTTTGACGCCGAGCGGGTTCGTGGTGCAGGCGACCTCGTGGAGCTTGACGTCGATGTCAGGCAGATCGCCGGCGCGCGGCAAGGCATAATCCATGAAACTTGCCGACAGCATTTGTCCGCTCTCGTCGAAAACGGTGCGCTCCATCAGCGCCTGGCCGATGCCTTGCGCCACGCCGCCATGGATCTGGCCGGCGACGATCATCGGGTTGACGATTGTGCCCATGTCGTCGGCAACAGCGTAAGATACGACACGCACGACACCGGTTGACGGATCAAGCTCGATCTCGGCCGCATGACAGCCATTGGGGAAGGTGTGGGCGGTGATCGGCGTGTCGACAGCGCCATCCAGAAGCGCCGCCGGGTCCTGTCCACGCTGGCGCAATTCTTGGGCAAGCGCGATGAGGCCGATGCGCCGGTCAGTGCCGATGATGGTAAAATGGCCATTGCGGAATTCCACATCGTTGGCCGCAGCCTCGAACACGTCAGAGGCTGCACTGCGGCCCTTGTCGACCACAATCTGCGCGGCGGCATGAATGGCGCTCCCCTCAGAATAGAGCGAGCGGGCGCCACCGGTGCCGCCGCCCGATTTCATTCGGTCGCTATCGCCTTGCACGATGCGCACATGGGCAGGCTCGATCCCGAGGCGATCAGCGATAAGCTGGGTGTAGGCCGTCTCATGCCCCTGCCCGGTCGACTGAGTTCCAACCAGCACATCGACATGGCCATCGGCGGCGAAACGGATTTCCGCGCGTTCGCTCGGATCGCCCCCCGTCGCCTCAAGATAATAGCCGATACCGATGCCGCGCCGCAGCCCTTGCTTACGGGCCAGGCGCTTGCGCCCGGCGGCTCCCTTCCAGTCGATGGCCCCCAGCGCGATCTGCATGGTGCCGGCGAAATCACCCGAATCGTAGACCGAGCCCAGCGCAGCCTGCCACGGCATCTCAGCGGATTTCACCATGTTACGTTTGCGCAGGACGATGCGGTCGATGCCCAGTTCGCCGGCAGCGCGATCCACCAGACGCTCCACGAGATAGTTTGATTCAGGCCGCCCGGCGCCACGATAGGCGTCAATGGCGGGAGTGTTGGTGAAAAGGCCCTCGACACGAGCATAGACCGACTGGAAACGGTAGACGGAGGGCAGCACCTTGGTGCCGGCCATCGTCGGGATGAAGACTGAAAAGGGCGAGAGATAAGCGCCCATCTCGGCGGTGTTGTGGACATCGAGCGCCAGGA
>JAKFVK010000266.1 GCA_021732205.1 Hyphomicrobiales bacterium
GGGTGGCACGAAACGGTGTCGTGGCGATAATGCCGGCGCAGCACCGTCACCTGCTGATCGCCATGCTCTCGCGCGGTTCGTGCACGATGTCCGATCTCGTCGAAGCGCTCTACCGCGACGATCCGTCCGGCGGACCCGACGCGCCAGGCGCCGTCATCAGTCAAAGAAAACACGGCCTCTTATCGATCAGCGCCGCGCTTGGCCTGCATATCGGCCGCGCGGGGCATCGTCACATCGCGGAGTTCGCCGAATGACCGTTTCCAGTTCACGACATGACGACGCAATCGCCCTGGAACTCATGATCCACATCGACACGGACGACGCGGTCTTTGTGTCGGCTGACGGCCACCGTTCCAGGGCTGTGTGGCTGCCGAAAACGGCCTGCGATTTCGAGGAGGCGATCGTCTACGGGCGCGCCCAGATCATCGTGGTGCAGGCCTGGATAGCCAGGAAGCGAGGGCTCGTATGAAGCAAGAGAGTGCATTGATCGCGCTGGCCCAGGTGGTCAGCGGCCTGGCCGGCGCTCTTGCCATGGCGTTGCGCGAGGTGGGTCCCGCCTTCTCTGTCGAGCTCGATTTCGGCGGAAGGAAGGTCGAATTCGACGACAGCAGTAGCGGTGACGAAATTTGTCGCGAGGCGATCGCTGCCGCCAAACAAGCACACCAGGAACGGGGGCGCGCATGAGCATCCCGTTCAGGAAAGCATCAACAGGGCAATGCGCGTGGATCGTTTCCGCCGCGCCGTCGCCTCCGGCGTTCAAGCGTCAGAAAGTGGAACCGGGGCCGCGCGTCTGCGGGGTCCCTGTCGTCTACGGCTCGTCCTATTGCCCCTGCCACAAGGCCGCCTCGATCAGAAGCGACCAGAAGCCGTTCCGCCTGGCGCCGCAACCTCGTTCCCGTCGCGTCGATGACGACGAGCGCACGCAGGACCTGACGGAGATATTCAAATGAGCGCAAAACGCATCTCGCTTTCCCAGCAGATCGACGAGATCGACTACGAGCTCGGCCAGCGCCCGCGGATTTATCCGGGTCTCGCGGCGTCGGGCAAGCGGCGGCAATCGGAACTCGATTACCACGTCGCGAGGCTTGAGGCGGCACGTCGCACGCTTGCCTGGCTGATGGTGCACGAGGTCGAGATCAAAGCATTTCTGGCCTTGCCGACAGAGGCGCGGATCGCGGTCATAGGCTATGGCGCTCAGGCGATAAATGGCGAGGACGCACGATGACGGGCGCCGCCGGCCTCCAGCTCGATTTGAGGCTGGCGCCGCCGACGGTTCTCACGCGCCGCGAAATGGAATTGGTGCGCTCCACACTGATCGAACGCCTCAAGACGCTAAAGCCGCGCTCACGCGAGCGCGTCATCCTCGAAGGAAAACTTGCCGAACTCACCCTCTATTTGTTGCGGAGTTGAGATGAGCAGGAACCCGATGCTCGCCAAGGTCCATATCGCGAAGAAAGAGCTGGGACTAGCCGAAGATAATTACCGCGCCATTATGCGCCGCGTCACCGGCAAGGCATCGTCGCGCGATTGCAGCGAGGCCGAGCTCGACCGGCTGCTGTCGGAGTTCAAGCGGCTGGGCTGGAAGCCAAAGACCAACGGCGCGGCGTCCGGCCCGAAGAAATCCGGCAAGCCGCATGTCCGCAAGGTTTTCGCGCTGTGGGGCGAACTCGACCGCGCGGGCGCTCTGCATGATGGTTCGCGCGGCGCGCTTCAGGCCTTCGTCCAGCGTCAGACGGGGGTTTCCTCGCCGGAATGGCTGACGGCGCCGCAGGCCAATCAGGTGACGGAAGGGCTGAAGGCAATGCTCGCCCGCCACAAGGAGAGGGCCGGGACATGATCAGCGTCAGCGACCACGCCCTCATCCGCTTTCTTGAGCGCGTCGCGGGCATCGACGTCGAGGCGGTCAGATCGGCGATCGCTGCTGGTCTGGCGCGCCCCGTCAACATGGCCGAGCGGCTCGGCGGCGGCGACTACACCATCAAGATCGACGGCGCGGTCTATGTGGTCAAATCCGGCACACTCGTCACTATCATGGACCGGGTGCGCCAGCCGAAGCATGTTTTTGACGGCGGGCCGTTTGATGATTGAGCCGCGCGTCGATGACTTCGTGGACGAGTTGCAGCCCATCGCCGCCGAGGTCGGGATCAACGCCGCGTGGAGCCTGTCGCGGATATTCGGCGCGACGCGTCTGTATATTCCGAAAAAATGGCGGGATGGTCTTGATCTCAACCTTATTGGAGCCGACGCGGCGCGCCTTTTATGCGAGCGCTTTGGTCCTGAGCGTATCGACGTTCCGCGCGTGCCGTTTACCGCTCCGGCTTTGCATAGGTTCGCGGCATTCGCCCGCAAGAACGGTGCCAGCAATGGGCGTATCGCCCGCGAGCTTGGCATATCGCATCGTACCGTCAGCAGGCTCGCCGCCGGCACGCCGGTCTTGACGGCGCGCGCCCGGCGGGTGAACGATGAGCGTCAGATCGATCTGATTGATTGGCTAAATAACAGAAAAGTCAACCGGTAGACGCGTGCGGGGGACAGCGTCCCCTCAATCCCGTCAGGAGAACTCCGCATCGTGCGATGCAATTGCAACGCGCGAGGGTCTCATGTCGAACTGGCCACAGCAGAGTGAAGCCGCAGGTTTCTACGGATCGAACATTCGTATTTCAAAAGGCGCAGCTGGCCCGGACCCGAAATGGGAGCGCGACAACCTGGTCACGGTTCCCCTTCCCTGGCGCGCAGTCGCAAGCTGGGATCATGGGCTGAAGATCAGGTCCATCCGCATCCACAAGCGCTGTGCCGAAAGCCTCACCCGCGTGCTTGACGCGGTGTGGACGGCGTTTGACAAAAACCAGAAGGCGATCGAAATCGCCGGTATGCACCTCATCGGCGGTGGCTACGTATGGCGCGCCATGCGCGGCTCGTCGCGGCTGTCCATGCACGCCTATGGCTGTGCGGTCGACTTTGACCCGGATCGCAATGGTCTTGGTGATCCGACGCCAGCCATGGACAAGCGCGTGGTCGAGGCCTTCAAGGCGGAAGGCTGGAACTGGGGTGGCGACTGGTCACCGCAACGTCGTGACGGCATGCACTTTCAGGCGGCGGTGGTGTGACATGAGCGAATACGTGGAGGCGACCGGCTGGCAGAGGATCAGGAATAATGCCATGCGCCATTCCTACCGCCTGCTGACCGAGGACGAGAAAGCCTTAGTCGTAAGATTGAAGGATGTAGGCGGCGAATTCATCGCCCTGCTCCACCAGGCTGGAGGGACGGACCCGGAAGACGAGCGTTTCGACAGTCGGGAGCTATCAATCGCCCATACCAAGATCGAAGAGGCGGTCATGTGGGCGGTGCGTCATGTCACCCGATAATGCAGTGCTGAAGCCATCGCGCGGCTACACGAAGCGTCTCACGCTGGTCAATAATGCCCTGGCCTGGAGTGCTATCGGCGGCGCCATGGCTCTTGGGCAGGAGATGGCGATGATCATTGTCCCGCTGATGGTGGTCCTGATCGCCTCTCTCCTTGGCATTTATCAAGGCGTCGGTCATTTCGACCTGCGCGCACTCGCCGGCCGGAGAACGACAGTAAAGAAACGGACGCCCGTACGTCCGCCGCGCGCGGAGAGCAGCGATGATTGAGCTTTTGCTCGGGCGCATCGGCCGTTTTGGTCTTGTCCTTCTTACTGTCGCCGGCCTGGCTTCACTCGCTGGGCTCGGTGCCTGGCGAGCAATGGCTATAATCGCGCAGCTGGTCACGACCGCTCGAGACGAGGCAAACATCGCCCGCGACGCACATTGGCGAGCGGAGGTCGCATTATCGAACGCGAGGGTCGCCGAGGCCCGCCTCACACAGATCACGGTCAGTCAGCAGCTCGAAAGCGCGGCTGCCGCTGAAATCACCCGACTGAAACAAGAGGTTAATGAACTGGAGGCACGCAATGCGGCCATCCCTGAAAATAGTAATTGCGGTCTTGGCAGTGATCGTGTCCGGCTGCTCCCGAGATGAGCGCCCGCTCATCCACACCAGTCTGGCGGGTCCCGCACTGCCGGAAGCGGCTCGCCTGCCCTGCGCACCGCCAACGAATGTCGGCAGCACGGCTTTGAGCGAGCGGGCGGTGTTGCGCTTCTGGGCGCGCGACCGTTCAGCGTTGCGCGAGTGCGAAGTCAGGCGGCGGGCGGCGGTGTCAGCCGTCGATGCGTTAAATAGGTAGACATAGGACACGTCATGAACCATCGCGCTCTGGAATACCTGCTGGTCGTTTTGCTTGTTTGTGGTTTGCCCGTGCGCGGCATTGCCTCTGACCGCCATAT
>JAKFVK010000011.1 GCA_021732205.1 Hyphomicrobiales bacterium
AGGTCGGCGGCGAAATCGTCGGCGCGCGGCTTTTGACGTTCTGGGGTGTCAGCGGCGGGCGGGCAGGGGCCAGTCTGGTTGTCGACATGTTCGTCCAGGTGGCGACCCAGTTGGCATTTACCATAGCAGGTCTGGCGATCCTGATTGTCATCGATGGCGATCAGGAGATCGTACGCTATGTGGCCATCGGTTTGCTGATCCTGGTCCCGGGGGTCTTCGGTTTCTTCATTGCCCAGCGCTTTGGCGCCTTCGACTGGCTGGAGCGCCAGCTGATGCGTCTGGCAGAAAAGGAAAAATGGGCGGCACTCGGTCAGGTGGCAGACCTCCACGTCAATATTCAGGACATCTACAGGCGGCGGGCGCGGCTTGCGGCGTGCGTGGGGCTGCATATGGCCACGTGGTTTTTTGGTGCCATTGAAGTGTGGATCGTCCTTTATTTCCTGGGCTACCCGGTGTCGATCGGCGAAGCGCTGGTGATCGAAAGTCTTGGTCAGGCGGTCCGCGGGGCGGCCTTTGCGGTGCCGGGCGGGCTTGGCGTGCAGGAGGGCGGTTTCATCGCTCTGTGCGCCGTTTTTGGGCTGCCTCCCCACGTCGCGATCGCCATGTCGCTGGTCAAGCGGGTGCCGGAACTGCTTCTTGGCCTGCCCGGTCTGGCCGTCTGGCATCGGCTGGAGACCCGGGAATTGGCTCGTCGCGCCAAGGCGGCACAGGATCAAACTTTTCAAACCAATTCAAATTCGTAATCGAAATCGAGGTGTAAAATTTGCCACAAATTGTGGCAGGAATTCCTTGCCGCCGCCTTCTTTAACGGTTAGAGGAACCGCAACGTCGGTGATGACGAGACAAGCGACGAGGCCTCAGGGTCGTCGTCTGGTGGAGATTACATGACTTCGCAAAATTCCCGGCGCCAGTTCCTTTCTTTTGTTGCAAGCGCTGCAGGCGGCGCCCTTATTGCCGTGCGGCCAGCGGCAGCGTCGGATGGTGTTGACGCGGTCCGCAGCTATTATCGCGAGCTGGCAGGGTTGTTGAAGCAGATCTCGTCCGCATCCGTGAAGGAGCGCTATAATCGCCTGAGCCCCGTGGTATCGCGCGCCTTTGATCTTAATGGCATGGCGCGTTCAGCGGTTGGGCCTGGCTGGGCATCTCTGGGGGGGGAACAGGGTCGTGTGCAGGCAGCGTTCGCGCGGCTGCTGATCGCTAATTTCGCACGCCGTATCGGGGATTTTGCCGGCGAAGTTTTCGATGTCGATGACAAAGCTGAAGCACGAGGCAGTGTGTTTGTCGTCAAGACGCGCATTTCTCGCACTGGTTCGTCACCGGTACGTATCGATTATCTGATGCGGAGCGGCAAGATCATTGATCTCTATTTCAATGGCACGGTGAGCGAAGTAGCGACGCGGCGCGCGGAATTTGCGCCTATTCTTGAGTCAGGCGGACCCAAGGCCTTGGTGGCCGCCCTCGAACAGCGCGGCTCGTCACTGCTTGGCGAGGCAGCCTGAGCCGCCGCTTTCATCGGCCTGATCGCATACATCATTACGTAGCGAAAACTCGCAGCATACCCGTGAATAGTCTTGGGCTGCTGGCGATAAGCGTTGTTCAGCGGCGTTCAAACGCGCCAACGCGGCAAGCCGCTGCTTTTCGCCCAGTGGAGTGGGAACAGTCAGCGCTGCCGCTTTGCCTTGCTTTTTCCACGAGGCTTTTTGGCGGCAGGTGCAGGAGCAGGCTCGGCTTCCACCAGTTCAGGAACAATTCTTATACCGGCAGCCTGCGCCAGTTCGCCGGCGCGATTTTGCAAATAAGTGCTGCGGAAACGGGCATAAGGATTAATAGATCCTTGCTGGAAATCATCGAGAAGCTCGACCTGTCCCAGTCCTGCGGCAACGCTGACGCCAGTCAGCGGCGTGTTTCCTACCCATTTCGGCAAGATCCACTGGATCGGATCGCCGGCGATATCAACGATGCGGCCGATACCATCACGCACATTCGCCGGCCCGAATACCGGCATGACCCAATAAGGTCCGCTTTCAAATCCCCAGACAAACAGGGTTTGACCAAAATCGCCGCTCTGGCGCTCAAGGCCGCCTAAACTGGCAACATCGAACAAACCGCCAAGGCCAAGGGTCGAATTGACTAGGAAACGCCCGAACGTCTTGTGCGCGGCGTCAAAGCGGCCCTGCAGGAGATTATTGGCAAAAATGCGCGGTTCATCGAGATTGTTGGACCCGGTATCGATACGATCACGCAGAGGCTGCGGAACGATGGTGCGATAGGTGCGGGCGACCGGGCTGATGACGATGTCGTTGGCGAGTTTATTGCGCTCGAACTGGGCGCGATTGGCTTCTTCCCACTGATCGCGGGTGTCAAGGGCACGCACTGCCAGAGCGTTCTGACGCGTTTGGGGATCCATTAACGGTACACACGCTCCGGTTGCCATAACGCAACCTAAAAGCACAAGCCGTAAAGCGAACTTCGTGCGACCGCTTCCCGCGCGCCAATTTCCAATCAAGCCCTTCAACAACCCAGTCCTTTCCCCGATATAATGCTGCACGTTCTAAAAAATTACCTGCTGGAACATCAGCTTGCTTATTCGATGAGGCCACCGGCTCCCACCCTGGGCTGGCAGCGTTTCAAAATTAGGCTACTGAGGACGAGTCGCTTGATCGCCCGCGTAAACCATAGGGGGTTGGTAGTGTCTTGGCTGTGGCTTTTTTGCACCATTACTGCAATAACGAGTTGCGTCTACACGCTCGGAGCAGGGGTGGCGGCGCGTCGTTTTGCCAACGGGCACGACAAAAAAACACATATAAAACAAAGTGTTACAATCTTGAAACCGCTTTACGGTGATGAGCCTGAGCTGTTTGAAAATCTGGTCAGTTTCTGCCGTCAGGACTATGCCGGATCAGTGCAGATCATCTTCGGCGTGCAGCGGCCCGATGACTCGGCGATTGCGATCGTCCGCCAGCTTACATCAGTGATGCCGGATCGTGACATCGTGCTTGTCATCGACGAGCGTCAGCATGGTGCCAATCGCAAGGTTTCAAATCTCATCAACATGGCCGCCCGCGCGCGCCACGAGATCATCGTGCTGGCTGACAGCGATATGCGGGTGGGGCCCGACTATCTCGACATCGTGGTCTCGACACTGGACCGGCCTGGTGTCGGTCTTGTCACCTGTCTCTACCGCGGCCAGGCCGTTGCCGGGTTCTGGTCGCAGGTGGCGGTGCAGGCGATTGATACGCATTTCCTGCCCAATGTTCTCGTTGGCCTGTCGCTTGGGCTGGCGCATCCCTGTTTCGGCTCGACGATTGCGCTCCGCCGCCAGACGCTTGATGCCATCGGCGGATTTGCGGCGGTCGCAAACCACCTTGCCGACGATTATGCGCTGGGCGAGGCGGTACGCCGGCAGGGATTGGCGATTGCCATTCCGCCGATGGCGATTGCCCATTGCTGCGGCGAGTCGGGTTTGCGGGCTATGATCGCCCACGAAATGCGCTGGGCGCGGACAATCGCCCTCGTCGACCCGGTCGGATTTACCGGATCGGCCATTACGCATACGCTTCCCTTGTCTGTTATTGCTTTTTTTATCAGCGGGTTAAGCATGATGGGTGCGGTGATCGTTGTGCTGGCACTTGCCTGCCGGCTCATTCTTCATATAAACATCGCCCGCTCTTTCTCCCTGCCAACGCCTCGTTACTGGCTTGGCCCCTTGCGCGACACGCTGTCCTTTGGTGTGTTTGTTACCTGCTTTTTTGCGCGGGCGGTGGATTGGCGGGGCCAGCGTTATGTCGTCATGTCGGACGGCACCATGAGACAAAGCGAGAAGACAGGTTTGTGATGCGCACATTGTTTTTACAGGCACCGTCCTTCGACGGCTTCGACGGTGGTGCGGGCTCGCGCTATCAGGCCAAGCGCGAAATCGCTTCCTTCTGGTACCCGACCTGGCTTGCCCAGCCAGCGGCGCTGGTGAAGGACAGCAAGCTCATCGATGCGCCCCCGCATCGCACCTCGCTTGCAGCGGTGACGTCGCAGGCGAAGAATTTTGATCTTGTGGTCATGCACACCTCGACGCCGTCCTTCAAATCGGATGTGGCAACCGCCAAGGCCCTCAAGGACGCCAATCCGGCGCTCAAGATCGGCTTCATTGGCGCCAAGGTGGCGGTCCAGGCGCAGGAAAGCCTTGAGGGCGCGCTGCCGGTTGATTTCGCCGCCCGCAATGAATTTGATTTCACCATCAAGGATGTCGCCGACGGTATGGACTGGTCGGCGATCAAGG
>JAKFVK010000040.1 GCA_021732205.1 Hyphomicrobiales bacterium
AGAACGCTGACCGATCCAAAGCGCTTCTCGACATTTCTGACTTCGACTGTGGCCATGGCTATTTCTCTTGATCCACCAGGCCCTTGACGAACCAGCGCTGCATGGTGAGGACGACGATCACAGGCGGCAGAAGAGCCAGAACGGCGGTGGCCATGATGAGGTTCCACTCGCTTTGCGCGTCCCCCGTGCCGATCATCTTGGTAATGCCGATCACCACCGTTTCGAGCGCGCGCGATTTGGTGATCAGCAGCGGCCACAGATACTGGTTCCAGCCGAAAATAAAGAGGATGACAAAAAGGGCGGCGATATTGGTGCGCGACAGCGGCAGGACGATATCGACGAAAAAGCGGATGGGGCCGGCGCCGTCGATCTTGGCTGCTTCCGTCAGCTCGTCGGGAATGGTGAGAAAAAACTGGCGAAATAGCAGCGTCGCGGTGGCCGAGGCGATCAGCGGCACGACAAGGCCGAAGCGCGTGTCAAAAAGTCCAAGATCAACCACCACCTGGTAGGTCGGGATGATGCGCACCTCGACGGGCAGCATGAGGGTGAGAAAGATCATCCAGAAACACAGCATGCGCAGCGGAAAGCGGAAGAAAACAACCGCGTAGGCAGAGATGATCGATATGGAAATCTTGCCGATGGCAATCGCCAGCGCCATGATGAGCGAATTGCCCATCATGGTGGCAACCGGAACCGAGCCGAACCGCCCGACCTCGCCCGACGACCATATCCGGCTGTAATTCTTCCAGGCATCGGGGCCGGGATAGAGCGGCAGGGCGCCGCGCCCGATGGTGCTGGCATCCCAGGTCGAGGCAATCAGCGCCAGATAGATCGGGAAGGCGAACACCAGCACTCCGATGAGGAGCCCGGCATGGGTTGCCCAGGTTCTGCCGGCGCCCGCCATCAGTAATGCACCTTCTTTTCGATGAAGCGGAACTGGATGGCGGTGAGCGCGATGACGATCACCATCAAGATCACCGATTGTGCCGATGAGGAACCGAGATTGAGGTTGTGATTGCCGTCGATATAGACGCGGTAGATGAGCGTCACCGTCGAGGTGCCTGGGCCGCCCTTGGTGAGGGCATCAATGACGCCGAACGTGTCGAAAAACGCATAGACGAGGTTCACCACCAGCAGGAAGAAGGTGGTTGGCGACAGCAGCGGCAGGATGATGGTGAAGAAGCGGCGCACGGGCCGCGCCCCGTCGATTTTTGCTGCTTCGATCACCGATTTGGGGATCGACTGCAGGCCGGCCAGAAAAAACAGGAAATTATAACTGATCTGCTTCCACGCCGAAGCGAGGATGACGAGCGTCAGCGCCTGGCCGCCATTGATCTGGTAGTTCCAGGCGATGCCGGCGGCGTTCAGCGCCTTGCCGATGATGCCGATGGAGGGGTGCGCCATGAACAGCCACAGCACGGCGGCAACTGCGGGCGCGACCGCATAGGGCCAGATGAGCAGCGTCTTGTAGAGGGAGGCGCCGCGGATACCGCTATCGGCCAACACCGCCAGCAGCAGCGCCGGCACCATGGCAAGCAGGGTGACGGTGGTGGAAAAGACGATCGTCACGCCCATTGCTGTCAAATAGTTGGGATCGCTCAGGATATGGGCGAAGTTTTCAAAGCCGACAAATTCCGACCGCAGGCCAAAGGCGTCCTGCAGCAAGACCGACTGGCGGATCGCCTCGAAGGCCGGCCAGAAAAAGAACACAAGAGTGATCATCATCTGCGGCAAAAGCAGCAGATAGGGCAGAAGCCTGTTGTTGAAAATAACGCGCTTGTGCATACCGGACATTCCTGCCGCGCCGCCCGGCAAGACAGGTGGCGCGGCAGGAGCCTAGCGTGATTACGAGCGGTTGGCGCGTTCAAATGCGCGCAAAATCTCGTTGCCGCGCTTGTTGGCAGCCTCAAGCGCCGCTGCCGGCGTCTGCTGACCCTGAATGGCGCGCTCCATCTCTTCTTGAATGGCGACCCTGATTTCGGCGAAATTGCCGAGACGGAAGCCCATGGAATTGGCCGTCATCGTGCCGCGCAGAAGCTCGGTGATCGGGATATCGGCGCCCGGATTCTTGTCGTAGTAACCTGTTGCCTTGACCGCTTCGAACGCCGATTTGGTGATCGGCAGATAGCCGGTGTCGATATGCCATTTCGAGGCGACGTCGACGCGCGAGATATATTTGAAGAATTCAGCGATCCCTGTGAGTTCTTCCCTCGCACGCACTTTGTTGGGGCCGGCATTCATCACCCAGAAGGAGGCGCCGCCAATGACGGTGTTATTGGGTGTCGTCGTCACTTCACTATAGTAAGGCAGGAAGGCAAAGCCGATATTGGCGATGCCACCAGGCACTTCCTTGAGATAGCGCGCCCGCGCGCCGGATGACGCGTGCGTGATGGCGCATTCGCCGGACGCAAACAGCGCATCGCCCGCGCCATCGCGCCCGCCATAGCGATAGGTGCCCTCCTTGGCCATCTCGACCAGCGTCGTCAGATGGCGCACGAATAGCGGATTGGTGAGATCAAGCGTGGCGTCAGTACCGCCAAAGCCATTGGCTTTGCTGGCAACACCGACATTGTGGATGGCGCCAACCTGCTCGATCTGGGTCCAGGTCGGCCATGACGAGGTGAAAGCGCAGGCCGATGCGCCGCTTTCCTTGATCTTCTTGGCGGCAGCGCGAAGCTCTGCCCATGTCGCTGGAGCCTTTTCGGGGTCGAGGCCGGCCTTGCGGAAGGCCTCCTTGTTATAAAACATGATCGAGGTCGATGAATTGAATGGCATCGACATCAGCTTGCCGTCGGTGGTCGAGTAATAGCCACGGATGGCTGGCAGATAATCGTTGGTGTCGAGCGCCACGCCGGCTTCGGCAAGCAGTTCATGCACCGGCTTCACCGCGCCGCGTGCCGCCATCATGGTGGCGGTGCCAACCTCGAACATCTGGACGATATGCGGGGCATTGCCGGCGCGGAACGCAGCGATCGAGGAGACCATTGTCTCGGGATAGGAGCCGCGGAAAGACGGCTTGATCTCGTATTGCGCTTGCGAGGCATTAAAGCCGGCCACCACCTGCTCCAGCAGACCGCCCAGCGGTTGCGGCAGGCCATGCCAGAAGTCGATCGATACTTTCTGCTGCGCATGCGCTGATCCGGTCAATGCCAGCGTCAGCGCCAGCGCGGCCAATCCTCTGCGATGAAACAAGGCCATATCACCCTCCTCCGGTTATTTTTATTCTGTGGCGGCCTAGAATGACGCGATCATGACGCAAGGGCAACAGGTTGATGACGACACGGTTCTGGCAGCGTCCAGAAACAAGATTTCTGCAGGCTCCGACCCCATCAGCCGTAAGGACCGATTCCGGCGGCGATTCATACAAATTTAACCATGCCGGAATATATTTTTGATGATGAGATTCGAGGTGTCGAATGATCGAGATCAATGACAGCAAGGACGGGCTGTGGATTTTTGCGGTGTCAGCGATGACCGCACTCAGCGTCGCGATTGCGGTGCTGCGGCTGCTAACCGTCTGATGACCGCCAGCGCCAAGCCGGTGCGAGTGACAAGCACCGCTTCGTCGCCAGCCGCGCGCCGTCAGGCAAATGCGCGCCCGCCAACATCATCTCATCAACGAACCAGCTGATTGACAAAACAGAGGGATGGTGGAGCCAAGCGGGATCGAACCGCTGACCTCCTGCGTGCCACGCAGGCGCTCTCCCAGCTGAGCTATGGCCCCATCAAACGAACCGCCACTCTTGGGAGCATGGCGGGGCGAACGCGCGAACACTAACGACAGGTCCACCGGCGATCAAGTGCGCGGCGGGCTGGTCGGGTTAAACTTCTTCCTCAGGCTCGATGTCGCCATCAATGAGATCAGCGACATCCGTATTCTCGTCTTCGTCTTCTTCAAGGAACGTGTCGTCCTCGACACCATCATCCTCGATCTCGACATCATCGTCGATGCTCACGGCCACTTTGCCGCCCGCATCGGCCTGCTCCTGCTCGGCTTCATCGAGGCTGATCACCTCGACCTTGTCCGCCTCGGCGGGCAATTCATCATCAGCCTCGACTTCGACCGGCGCCGATTTCGCGGCGATCTGATTTTTTACCACTTCGAACTGGGATCGCGGATAGGAAATACCCGTATAGGGCGAGACGACCGGATCCTTGCCGAGATCGTAAAATTTCCGCCCGGTGACCGGGCAGACACGTTTTGTACCGAGTTCGGGTTTTACCACGGTCCAAGGCCTCGAGATTCAGGCGCCGT
>JAKFVK010000082.1 GCA_021732205.1 Hyphomicrobiales bacterium
GCGGGCTTGGGCTGGCACGCCCGAACCCGTCGGTTGGCTGCCTCATCGCCCGCGCAGGTCCGGATGGTCCGCTGATCGTCGGGCAGGGCGTGACCTCAACCGGCGGCCGCCCCCATGCGGAGGCAAATGCGCTCGCTCAAGCAGGGGCTGCGGCGCGCGGGGCAACCGCCTATGTGACACTTGAACCTTGCTCCCATATCGGCCGCGCTGCCCCCTGTTCGCAGGCCCTGATCGATGCCGGTATAGCGCGGGTTGTCTGTGCCCTCGAAGATCCTGATCCACGCACCGCCGGCGGTGGCTTTGCGCGCATGGTAGAAGCCGGCATCACGATCACCCGTGACGTGATGCGTGCCCAGGCGGTGATTGTTCATGAAGGTCATCTGGCGCGTCTGCGCTTTGGCCGGCCGCACGTCACGCTGAAGCTGGCGCTGTCGGCTGACGGCAAATTGGGGATATCCGGCCAACGCGTTGCCATTACAAATGAAGTGATGAATTCTGCTGTTCATCGCTGGCGCAGCCAGTCAGACGGCATCGTTGTCGGGATCGGCACCGTGCTCAGCGATGATCCGGCGCTTGATGTCCGCTTGCCGGGCCTTGCTTCGCGCTCGCCCACGCC
Organism: Hyphomicrobiales bacterium; assembly: GCA_021732205.1. Classification (GTDB taxonomy): domain Bacteria; phylum Pseudomonadota; class Alphaproteobacteria; order Rhizobiales; family UBA4765; genus Raskinella. The sequence goes on from JAKFVK010000082.1 coordinate 617, forward strand.
GATTGTCTTTGATAGCCGGCTGCGGCTGCCGCTTGGCGCGCGTCTGGTTGCTGAAGCTCGCATCCGTCCGCTTCACGTCGTGACGAGCCTCGATGCCGCCGAGGCGAAGGCGGATGCGCTGGCGGCACGGGGCGTCCATATCCAACGTATACCGCCACCATGGCTCAGCGCCGGGCGCATCAACCTCGATATCGCCTTGCGTGAACTCGGCAAGCTTGGCTTGACGACCCTCTTTGTCGAGGGCGGGTTGACCTTCGCCAGAGCGCTCCTCGCCCATGATCTCGTCGACACCATCATTTTGCTGCGCGGGCAGCGCGTGATCGGCGATACGGGCATTGCCGCGCTGGCGCCGGGGTCGCTTGATGACATCATCGCCGGGCAACGCTTCGAGCGGCATGAGGAAGAGCTGTTCGCCGGCGATATAGCCACATATTATCGCCGCAGGAGATAGCCCATGTTCACCGGCATCATCACTGATCTAGGAACGATTGCAGCCATCGCTGATCGCGGCGGTGCCAAACGCCTGCGTATCACGCCGAAAGCCAGCGTCGACGGGCTGGCGATCGGCGCCTCGATTGCCTGTTCGGGTGTCTGCCTGACGGCCATCGCTATCGCGCCGTCAGGGACGGCACCGTGGTTTGATGTCGATGTGTCAACCGAAACGTTGGCCCGCTCGACAGCGGGGCAATGGCAAATTGGTACGCAGATTAATCTCGAACGTTCGCTCAGACTGGGTGACGAGCTTGGTGGCCATATCGTCACCGGCCATGTTGACGGGCTGGCGCGGATCCTCACTCGGCTTGACGAGGATGACTGCGCCCGCTTTACCCTTGAGGCACCGGCGGAACTGGCGAAATTCATTGCCGAGAAGGGTTCGTTGGCACTTGATGGTACGTCGCTGACCGTCAATCGTGCCGAGGGAAACATTTTCGACATCATGCTGATCCCTCATTCGCTTGGTGTCACCACCTGGGGGGCTGCGCAGGCAGGCCATGAGGTAAACCTTGAGGTTGACCTGATGGCGCGCTATGCGGCGCGCCTGCTGGCCGGCAGGCAGGCTGGGGCGGGAGAGAGGATATAACGTCGATGCAGGTAACACCGACAACCGCTATGGCGCATGTTCCTGGCCCGCCGCCACGTGTCCTCATCATCGAGGCTCGCTTTTACCAGCATATCGCCGACGAATTGCTGGCGGGTGCCCGCGCCAGGCTGGCGCAGGCGAACGCCGAAATCGACGTCGTGACCGTTCCCGGAGCGCTGGAAATTCCTGCCGTCATTGCCCTTGCGGTGCGCGCATCGCGTGAAGTGCAGGGCTTTCGTCCCTATGATGGTTTCGTCGTTCTTGGCACCGTCATTCGCGGCGAGACGACGCATTACGATGTCGTGGCCAATGAATCGAACCGTGCGGTGATGGATCTGGCAACGGGCGAAGGGCTGGCGATCGGTAACGGCATTCTGACGGTTGAGAGCGAGGAACAGGCGCTGGCGCGCGCCCGCCAAAGCGACATGGACAAGGGTGGCGCAGCGGCATCGGCCTGTCTGGCGATGATCGCGCTTCAGCGTAAATGGAGCCTCCAGCCGGCGCTCGTCGCAAGCCATGCGGCGACGGGCGGATTTGATCCCGACATGTTGCGGCGGCTCGGCAATGCCTTGCGCCCAACGTCGCCAGCCGGTAACGACCACTGATGGTATCTGCAAACAACAGGCTCCCCAAACCAGGCAACAAGCGTTCGGCTGCTCGCCTTGCGGCGGTGCAGGCGCTTTACCAGATGGATATTTCCGGCGCCGACCTCTTTGCCACGTTGAGCGAATTCGAAGCTTTTCGCCTGGGCAAGGAAGTCGATGGCGATGTCTACCGCGATGCGGATGTCGCTTTTTTTCGCGATATCGCCGGTGGTGTCGTGCGGGAGCAGATTGCGCTTGACCCGGCCATTGACGGCGTTTTGAAAGAGGGTTGGCCGCTGGCGCGGATCGACTCGACATTACGCCAGATCCTGCGTTGTGGCGCTTATGAGATTTATTACCGCCGTGATGTGCCGGCCCGCGCCGCCATCGTCGAATACGTCGATATCGCCAACGCTTTTTTTGCCAACGGTGAAGAGCCGCGTATCGTCAACGCCATCCTCGACACGCTGGGCCGGCAGGAAAGGGCGGAGGATTTCTCCGGCGCTGCCCCGCGCTCCGCCTGATGCTTGCACGCCCCGATGAAGACACCCTCATCGCCCGCTATCTGGCGCCGCTGGCAAGCGATCCCGCCGCCTTCAATCTGACCGATGATGCCGCCTGCCTGGCCGTTCCTTCGGGATATGAGTTGGTGGTCACGATGGACGCGCTGGTCGCCGGTGTGCATTTTTTTGCCGATGACCCGCCTGATCTCATCGCTCGCAAGGCGTTGCGTACCAATCTTTCGGACCTTGCCGCCAAGGGCGCCCGCCCACGCGCCTATCTGCTGACCCTGGCGCTTCCCGACGAGTGGAGCGAGGCGTGGCTTGCTGATTTCGTCAAAGGTCTCGATTTCGACCAGAAGCACTTCGATATTGCCCTCCTTGGCGGGGACACAACCCGCTCGGCCGGGCCGCTGATGCTCTCGATCACGGCGCTGGGCCTTGTACCGGCTGGGAAAATGGTCCGTCGCAAAGGCGCGCAAGCGGGCGACCGCGTCTTCGTCACCGGCACGATTGGCGATGCGGCGTTTGGCTGCCGGCTGCGGCTTCAGCCCGAGCGCTTCGAGAATTTGGCGGCGAACCATCGGGCTTACCTGTTACAGCGCTATCTTGTTCCTGAGCCGCGAAACGCGCTGGCTGGCCTGCTGCAGGTCCATGCGAGCGCGGCGATGGATGTTTCCGACGGGTTGGCAGGCGATTGCGCCAAGCTCTGTCGCGCCAGCGGCGTCAGTGCAATGATCGATATCGCTCATGTGCCGTTGTCGGCGGCCGCGTACACGCTGTGTGGCACCGGTACCGATATGCTTGAACTGGCATTGAGCGGGGGTGATGACTACGAAATCCTCTTCACCGTCGCCCCGGATCGATGCAGCACCCTCATGGCAGAAGCGCGCGCAGCGAATGTTGCCGTCAGCGAAATCGGCACTATCGTCGCGGGCAATGCGCCCCCGCAATTTGTCCACGAGGGCGACGTTCTGTCGTTCGCAACCACGAGTTTCAGCCATTTCTGATCGAGGTCCTTGACCGCAAAGCCCCTCATCGGGCTATCAGCACCTTACTTGCCGTTTTCATTCCGGGGTTTGACGTCATGATCACTGCCGCACTGCCGCAAGACGGCGACCCGGACAAGCTTGCCCGCCACAACGCCCGCTGTCTGTCGCTGGCACTGGCGCTCGGCGGCGCCAATTCGACGATTAATTTCGCGCTGGGCGGCATTCTGGGCAGCCAGCTGGCGCCCAGCCGCGAGCTGACAACACTGCCGATCACCGCCTTTGTCGTTGGTTCGCTCGCCACCGCCATTCCAGCCTCCCTGCTGATGGCCCGCATCGGCCGCAAGCCGGGCTTCCTGCTGGGTGGCGTCATCGGCATGACGGGCGGGCTTGTCGCGGCTGCTGGCGTGATTGCCAGTTCGTTCTGGTTGTTTTGCCTTGGAACTTTTTTGGCCGGCTCATATCTGTCA
>JAKFVK010000084.1 GCA_021732205.1 Hyphomicrobiales bacterium
GGCGCTCCATGGCAAAGGCCATGGCCTGCTGAGTGGCGCGTTCAGCAATCGCCACACCCTGCAGGGCGACGCCGAGGCGAGCATTGTTCATCATGGTGAACATGCAGTTGAGACCGCGATTTTCCTCACCGATCAGATAGCCGATGGCGCCTCCCTCATCGCCATAGACCATCGTGCAGGTGGGGGACGCATGAATGCCAAGCTTATGCTCGACGCCGGCACAGCGCACATCATTGCGGGCGCCAAGCGTGCCATCCGTACCCACCATGAATTTCGGCACAAGAAAGAGCGAGATACCGCGCGTCCCCTCGGGCGCATCAGGCAGGCGGGCCAGAACGAGATGGATGATATTGTCGGACAGATCATGCTCGCCGTAAGTGATAAAAATCTTCTGGCCAAAAATCCGGTAGGTGCCATCCCCCACCGGCTCGGCTTTCGAGCGCAGCGCCGCCAGATCGGACCCCGCCTGTGGCTCAGTGAGGTTCATGGTGCCAAACCACTCGCCCTGGATGAGCTTGCCGAGGTAGGTCGCCTTCAGATCATCGCTGCCATGAGCGGTCAGCGCCTCAACTGCGCCCATGGTCAGCAGGGGGCCTAGGCCATAGGCCATGCAGGCTGAATTCCACATCTCGACGCAGGCTGAATTGAGCAGCACCGGCAGTCCCTGCCCGCCGTGCGCTTCAGGGCCCGGGAGGGCATTCCAGCCCGCCTCGCACCATTCCCTGTACACCTCGCCCCAACCGGGCGGCATGATGACCTTGCCGTTTTCGAGCCGTGCGCCCGCCTTGTCACCCAGACGGTTCAAAGGGGCGATCCGTTCATTGGCAAACTTGCCGGCTTCCGCCAGAATGGTATCGACGAGGTCACTGGAAAGATCCCCGTATATTCCAGCATCAAGCGCCGCCTCAAGCCCGGCAACATGACGCATGGCAAACGCAATATCCTTGACGGGCGCAGTGTATGACATCATTCCTCCCTGAAGCCGCATTGGCGATATGGTTCGCGCCCTTAAGGGCAACGGCTTTCTTCAACAGTACTGTCGGGGAAGGCTGGGCTGAGGTCAATGCTGGAGAAATGCGATCCTCGGCTGGCTGGAGAAACATGACGGTGACGGCACCTTCGCGGATGTTGGAAGCGGATAACGATCTGGCCATTGCCGAAGCAGCGCTCATCGTGCGGGCGGGTCAGCTCATCGGTTTGCCAACCGAAACCGTCTACGGGGTGGCGGGCGATGCTACGTCAAGCCAGGCGGTTGCGCGCATTTACGCCGCCAAGGGCCGCCCCACCTTCAACCCGTTGATCGTGCATGTCGCCAGCCTTGACGACGCGCGCTGCCATGGTGTGTTTTCACCTGTGCTGGAGAGGCTTGCGCAGCGCTTCTGGCCAGGACCGCTGACGCTTGTGATGCCGGCCCGTGCGGATAGTCCGGTTGCTGAACTGGCACGTGCCGGCCTGGCAACGATCGCGCTGAGGGTGCCGGCGCACCCGGTTGCACGGGCGGTTATCGCGCGTGCTGGCCGGCCGCTTGCGGCCCCATCAGCCAATCGTTCCGGTCACGTGACCGCGACTGCGGCCCGGCATGTGGCGGAGGATCTGGGTGCGGCGATCCAGCTCATTCTTGATGGCGGCACGCGCAGTCTTGGGCTCGAATCGACGATCCTGACCGAGATCGAGGGCAAAATCGTGCAATTGCGTGCCGGCGCGCTCACGCGAGACGCGATAACAGCCGTTCTTGGTTATCTTGTATCGGCTGCAGAAACCGGCGGCGACGGGCCGCACGCTCCGGGCATGCTCGCCAAACATTATGCTCCTGAAAAACGGCTACGGCTCGGCGCGGCATTTCCTCATCCGGGCGAGGCGTTTCTCGGATTTGGTGCGCTTCCGCCCCATTTGTCGGCGCTTGCCCCCTCCCTTACCCTGTCGGCAAGCGGCGATCTGACCGAAGCAGCCGCCAATCTGTTTGCGTACCTCAGGGCTCTCGATGGCGGGACCGGTGCAGCCATCGCGGTTGCGCCGATCCCGCATGAGGGGCTAGGCGAAGCGATCAATGACCGGCTGGCGCGGGCAGCCCTTGGTCGCTAAGTTCGCGGGCAGAAAAGGCCATGTCATGAGCTTCATCCAACCCACATTTCTTCAGCGCAGCGCCGATCCACGCCTCATCCCAGGCCTGCGGGCGATTGTCGGCGAGCGCTATGTGCTTGTCGATGAGGCTGCTGTCGCTCCGCATCTGGTTGAATGGCGACATCTTTATCGCGGTATTTGTGCCTGCGTGGTGAAACCGGAAAGCACCGCTGAAGTGGCGGCAATCGTTGGGCTGTGTGGTCAGCTCAAAGCCCCGATCGTGCCGCAGGGCGGCAATACCGGCCTTGTTGGCGGGCAGATCCCGTTTGATTCGGGGGCAGTTGTTTTGTCGCTGACACGCATGAACCGCCTGCGTTCAATTGATCCGCAAAGCAATACCATGACGGTTGAAGCGGGAATGACACTCCAGGCGGCACAGGAGGCGGCATCCGCCGCCGACCGGCTGTTTCCCTTGTCGCTTGCCTCCGAGGGATCATGCGTGATCGGCGGCAATATCGCCACCAACGCCGGTGGCACCGCAGTGCTTGCTTATGGCAATATGCGCGATCTGGTTCTGGGGCTCGAAGTGGTACTGGCCGACGGGCGGATCTGGAACGGGCTGAGGGCGCTGCGCAAAGACAATACGGGCTATGATCTGAAGAACCTGTTCATTGGTTCGGAGGGGACACTTGGCATTGTCACCGCCGCCGTTCTGAAACTTTTTCCAAAGCCTCGCGCCCAGGAGACAGCCTTTATCGGTGTTGAAACGCCCGAAGCGGCTCTTGGTCTTCTGAACTCAGCATTGGCGCGGGCCGGGCGCGGGCTCACAACCTATGAGCTGATGCCGCGCTTTGGCGTCGACATCGTCCTCAAGCACGCGCCGGGCAGCCGCGATCCGCTTTCTGCCCGCTATCCCTGGTATGTGCTCATGGAGCTGTCATCAGGCCAGGAGGAACCGCTGCGCCCCTTTATCGAAGGCATTCTGGAAGAAGGAATTGCATCCGGCCTTGCCAAGGACGCGGCTCTCGCCGATTCGCTTGAGCAGCGACGCGCCCTGTGGCGGCTGCGCGAAGCAATGTCGGAAGTGCAATCGCTGGAAGGCGGCTCGATCAAGCACGATGTGGCGGTACCCGTGCATCTGGTGCCGCAATTCCTTACCGAAGCGCTGGCAGCGGTCAATGCGCTCATCCCCGGTTGCCGCCCTTGTGCCTTCGGCCATGTGGGTGATGGCAATATCCATTTCAACATCTCGCAGCCGGAAGGCGCTGACCGCGACGCCTTCATTGCCCGTTGGGAAGAGGTCAATGCCGCGGTGCATGGTGTGGTGGCGCGCCTCAATGGCTCGATTTCAGCCGAACACGGCATCGGGCTGCTGAAGCGCGAGGCGCTCGTTGAGGTCAAAGACCCTGTCGAGCTTGATCTCATGCGCCAGATCAAGGGGCTGCTTGACCCGACGGGGCTCATGAACCCGGGCAAAGTTGTCTGACCCGTGACCGACTGGCCTCCGGTATGGCCGGTGGGGGTCGTCAGCCCTCATGTGTTGCCTATTTTCGCGGCATTAACTGATGATCAACCAAGATTGATCAAGAATGGCAGCGATGACCTTTTTCAGCGAAAGCCCTGCACGCTATGCCATGTCCGTCTGATAGCACCCTTTGCCGTCATGATCTGGTGGCTTTCAATATCAATCCGAAATCTTTTCTTGCGACGGATTACCTCAATCATTTCAATGAAGTGATCATGTTGATCAACATGCTTCCCGATATGCCGGACATGCTTGATGATGTGCTCGAATGGGAGCCCAAAAGCTACCCCAACCATTTTGCACAATCAGGCTTTGCCGGGCGCGAGATGGCGATTGCCGCCTATCATCAATCACCGATCCATGTGCGCGGCGCCTTCGACGCGGTGGTGTCGGAAATCGACACGCTGCTGCTGTCGACCATGTCGGACCTGAAAAGAACGCGCGATAATCCCGAGACGATGATCAATCTGGCCCGCCAGGCCTTAGGCGATCTGCATGGGCTCGTGGAAGCAGCGTCAGGCATTATCAATGCTGCCGACTGCGTGCCGGTTGACAGTCGTGATCATGAAAATCATGCACAGTC
>JAKFVK010000255.1 GCA_021732205.1 Hyphomicrobiales bacterium
CCGATTTCTGCGCCGCCAGATAGCTGTCCTTGATGCGGGCCCACCAGCGCGCCTGCGTATCGGCATCGTTCACCATCATCAGCCGCGGCTCATGGAGCAGGCCTTCGCGCTGGCGGATGACGACGAGGCGGTCCTGATCAAGGAAAACGCGCATCAGATGCTCAAACAGGGGACGCAGGCCCGCCGCCCATCCCGCCGATATCCAGAAAAACTGGTGCACCTCGGTGTTGCTCTTGTCATTGGGCGTGAGTGCGGTGAGGCCGGTTGCCTGATGGCGCTCGCCGCGGATGTTCTCGATGCGAAAGCCGGGCAGGCGGTAGGTGATCTCGGTCGTCACTTCGGTACCGAGCAGACGGTAGGCGATGTTCTGCGGCGGCAGGCGATGGCGCACCATGCTCCAGCCAAGCTCGGAGGGGGCGAAGGATTTTTCCTTCGGCCGCAATTTGCTCGCCTGCTTCTTGAACCACCACGAGGTATGGACGAACGCCGCATGCGTCGGGTCCATGAGGCCAAAGGCAGCATGATCGGTCGAGCAGGTGAAGGGCAGCATGATGTGGAATTTGGGCGCCGCATCGCCCGAAAAATCCGGCATCAGAGGCGGCGCCGGATAGCCGCCTTCAGCCGGCGTCTCGGCTTTTTGCGGAAAATAGATCCACACCACGCCCTGGCTCTCGGTGCAGGCGAAATTGCCGCAGCGGATCTTGGTGAGATCGACCTGCTGGCCTTCGCGCAGCGACGGGATATCGACGCAGGTGCCCGCCCCGTCGAAGCGCCAGCCATGATAGGAACACGCAAGCGTCGTGCCGTCGAAATGACCATAGCTGAGCGGGATGCCGCGATGGGGACAGATATCGCGCAGCGCGAACACCGAACCATCACTTTTGCGGCCGATGAGCACCGGCTCGTTCATCAGCTTCTTGGTGATGAATTTGCCCCGGCGCAGATCGCGCCCCGGGCAGGCGACATACCACATGCCGCGAATGAGGTCAGCCGTCAGGCCTTGCATGAAACGCTCCATGAGGCGGCACCAGGGAACATACCCGCCGCCGATGTCCCGGCGCCCTGACGTGATTACGCCAGAGGCGCTTCCAGACCGCCAGCCTGTCTGTCTCGAGCTTAGGCTGCAACCTTGGCGGATGCCGCCATCGCCTGTTCGACGATCGCCTTGAAGGTGTCGAAATCGCGTACAGCGAGATCGGACAATACCTTGCGGTCGATGACGATCTCGGCGCGGCTCAACCCGTCGATGAGGCGGGCATAGGTGTATTTGGCGTCGATCGAGCGCACGCCGGCATTGATGCGCTGGATCCACAGCGAGCGGAAGGTGCGCTTCTTCGCCTTGCGGTCGCGATAGGCATATTGCATCGACCGTTCGACGGCATTCTTCGCCGCGCGGATGGTGTTCTTGCGCCGGCCACGAAAGCCTTTTGCCGCCTTGAAAACCTTCTTGTGCTTGGCGTGTGAGGTGGTACCACGTTTGACGCGGGCCATGGGAAATCTCCTTCAAACTCTTCTGCAAACGAAGCTGCTGGCGCTCACACGCCGTAGGGCAGCCATTTCTTGACGATGATCTGATCGGGCTCGGCCATCACGGTCGTGCCGCGCTGCTGGCGGATCTGCTTCTTGGTCCGCTTGATCATGCCGTGGCGTTTGCCGGCCTGCGAGGAAACGACTTTCCCCGTGCCGGTGAGCTTGAAGCGTTTCTTGGCGCCGCTCTTGGTCTTCATCTTGGGCATTTTGCACTCCATCAAAAAAGCCCGCTCTGTTCATCAGAACAGGGGGCGTGCCAAACGATCGCCCGGGCAGCCCGTGTGAGCCCGGCGATCAGGAAGGCGCGGCATAAAGGAAAAGGCGAAAAGAGGCAAGGGTGTGGAAGTAAAATCCCCTCACCCCGGATGATATTGATAGCTCCAGGTTTCGCTCGCTGCCTTGCCGTCGACCATCAGGGTTGCCCGCAATTCTACTGGTTGCGGGCCCTCCACCATCAGATCGAACTGAGTGCGCCAATGGCCAGCTACGCCGTTGGGCACGGCCTCGGTGTGCTGATAGGCGCCGAAGCTGCCGCGCGATGTCCATAGCTGCACCTGCGGCAGGGTGCCCTTGGGCAGGCGGGTGAGCGGCCCCCCCAGAAACTCGACGAGAAATTTACGCAAGTCCTTGGGCCGTGCGGTGCCGGGCTGGCCGCCATTGCCAAGCCGCGTCGCCACCACGCGGGCAAGCGGAGGTTGGGCAATAGCCGCTTTCGGCGCGTCGGCTGCCCAGGTGATGCGGTAGCGGTAGCTGCGTTTCTCGCCCGCTTTTGCCGGCTCACCCGGTACCCACATGGCAACGATGTTATCGTGGATTTCATCATCGGTCGGGATTTCGACCAGCTGGACAGCCCCGGCGCCCCAGTCACCGATCGGCTCGACATAGGCGCTCGGGCGGCGCTCGTAATAAACGCCGTCGGTGTAATGATCGAACAGACGGTCGCGCTGCATGAGGCCGAAGCCGCGCGGGTTTTCATCGAGGAAGGACGAGACCGTCACCTGCGGCGGATTGTTGAGCGGGCGCCACAGCCGCTCGCCCTTTCCGGTGAGGAGTTGCAGCCCGTCGCTGTCATGCACTTCCGGGCGCCAATCGACCATGGCCGGTTTGCGGGTTTCCGAAAACCAGTACATCGAGGTAAGCGGCGCAATGCCGAGCCGTGCGATGTCGCGGCGTAGAAAAAGTTGGCATTCCACCTCGGTGACCACCCCCTTGCCGCGCCGGCAGGTGAATGTGTAGGCGCCGGTGAGCGAGGGCCCGTCAAGCAGGGCATGGATGATCGCCTCGCCGTTCTCCGCCCGGGCATCGATATAAAAGGCGGTGAAATCGGGGAATTCCTCGCCCTCAGGCGTTGCCACATTGACCGCAATGCCGCGTGCCGACAGCCCGTACTGGTTCAACTCGCCGATGGCGCGAAAATAGGAGGCGCCGAGAAAGGCGATCCAGTCCTGGGTGCGCCAGTCCTTGCGCTTGCGGCTTTCCTGCAAACGAAAGCCGGCAAAGCCGGCATTGGCGGGCAGGGCCTTCGCCGGACTGTCATCGGGCATGGTGAACAGCGCCGGGTCATAGAGGATTTCCCGCGAGCGGCCGCTCCTCACCTCGTGGATTGCCACGCCCTTCTGGAAATAGCGCCCGAGATGGAAGAAGCTGACCGGATAGGGCCCGCTGCCATCGGCGAAAAGCCCGCGCTCAGGAGTAAATCTGATCTTGCCATGCGCATCATAATCGATGGCCTGCGCCGCTGCCTGGGGGGAACGTGGCTGATAGGGCGCAGCAGCCAGGCGTTCGGCTTGAGCTTTCAGAATGTCGCGGGAAAACGGGACCGCTTCGCCAAGGCGCATGGCATGAGGCTGTTGCGCCAGAACGAGGTCCGACATAGCGGGAAGTATCATGCCGGCGAAAAGAGTTCGTCGTGTCAGGGCCATCGGCAGGTCATCATCCGCTCAGGGTTGTCTTGCGCTCAGGGGTTCTTGGACAAAAAGACAGGCTGCCACAAGGTCAGCATCAGGGCGCTGGCAAGCACCGATACCGATGACAGCGCCATGGCAGCACCGGCAAACGCCGGCGACAGGGCGCCCGCCATGGCAAGCGGGATGCCAATCACATTGTAGCCAAAGGCGAAGAGAAGATTATGGCTGATCTTGCGTTTTGTTCGCGCCGCTATGTCGAGGGCTGCAGCAACCAGACGCGGCTCATCGCGCATCAGCGCCACGTCAGCCGCCTCGATCGCCACATCACTGCCCGATCCCATAGCGATCCCGATATCGGCCTCAGCGAGCGCGAGTGCGTCGTTGACCCCGTCCCCCACCATCGCCACCTGCCGCCCGGCGGCTTTCTGACCGGCGATGAAGGCTGATTTGCCGCGCGGATCGATACCACCATGCGCTTCGTCCACCATCAGCCGGGCGGCGATGGCGGCCACTGTCTCGGCGCGGTCGCCTGATAGAAGAATGGTGCGTATTCCGGTTCGTTTCAGAGCATCAACCGCCTGTGGCGCCGTCTTGCGCATCATGTCGGCGAGCCCGAAGGCGCCGCTGAAGCGCCCGTCGATGGCCACCAGCACGGGCGTTTCGCCGCGTGTCGCAATCACCGCGGCCAGCCGCTCCGCCTCGCCTCCCTCATCGCCGATCAGGGCGGCT
>JAKFVK010000118.1 GCA_021732205.1 Hyphomicrobiales bacterium
AAGGGCGGGCGGGCTGATGAAGGGTTGCAGGCCGTCTTCAAATCAGTGTTTCCGATCAGTGATTTCTCCGGCTCATCCATGCTCGAATTCGTGCGCTACGAGTTCGAGGCGCCGAAATACGATGTCGATGAATGCCGCCAGCGCTCGATGACCTTTGCCGCGCCGCTCAAGGTCACGCTGCGACTGATCGTCTTCGAAGTTGATCAGGAAACCGGCGCCAAATCGATCAAGGACATCAAGGAACAGGATGTCTATATGGGCGATATGCCGCTGATGACCTCCAACGGCACCTTCGTTGTCAACGGTACCGAGCGCGTCATCGTCTCGCAGATGCATCGCTCGCCGGGCGTCTTTTTCGATCATGACAAGGGCAAGACCCATGCCTCGGGCAAGCTGCTATTTGCCGCCCGCATCATTCCCTATCGCGGCTCATGGCTCGACATTGAGTTCGACGCCAAGGATATCGTCTATGCGCGCATCGACCGGCGCCGCAAGATCCCGGTGACGTCGCTGCTCTATGCGCTCGGGCTGGATGGCGAGGCCATTCTCGACACCTTCTATAAGAAGCTCGTCTTCAAGCGCACCAAGGACGCCTGGTCCGTTCCCTTCGATGCCCAGCGCTTGCGCGGGATGAAGGTGACGTACGATCTGGTTGACGCCAAATCCGGCGAGGTTCTGCTTGAAGCTGGCAAGAAGCTGACGGCGAAGGAAGCCCGCCGCATCAACGAGCAGGCTGTCAAAGCGCTCAAGATCAGCAATGACGAACTGGTCGGCCAGTATCTGGCGGAAGATATCGTCTCGCTGACGACTGGCGAGGTTCATGCCGAAGCTGGCGAGGAGATCACTGCCAAGCTGCTCGAATCCTTCGATGAAGCGGGTGTGGGCGAGCTGCCGGTTCTTGATATCGATCACGTCAATGTGGGCGGCTATATCCGCAACACGCTGGCGCTCGACAAGAATGATGCCCGCGAGGGTGCCCTGTTCGACATCTACCGTGTCATGCGTCCGGGCGAACCGCCGACGATCGAGACCGCGGAAGCGATGTTCCATTCGCTGTTCTTTGATTCAGAGCGCTACGATCTGTCGGCGGTCGGCCGCGTCAAGATGAATATGCGCCTTGAGCTTGATGCCGAGGATACGATGCGTGTCCTGCGGCGCGAGGACATCATCGCCGTCATCAAGACGCTGCTTGATCTGCGCGACGGGCGCGGCGAGGTGGATGACATTGACCATCTCGGCAACCGGCGCGTGCGCTCGGTCGGCGAGTTGATGGAAAACCAGTATCGCCTCGGCCTGCTGCGTATGGAGCGCGCCATCAAGGAGCGCATGTCGGCAGTCGATATAGACACCGTCATGCCGCAGGACCTGATTAACGCCAAACCGGCCGCAGCGGCGGTACGTGAATTCTTCGGCTCCTCCCAGCTCTCGCAGTTCATGGATCAGACCAATCCGCTGTCGGAAGTGACCCACAAGCGCCGCCTGTCCGCGCTTGGTCCGGGGGGATTGACGCGCGAGCGTGCCGGCTTCGAGGTACGCGACGTCCATCCCACCCATTACGGCCGTATCTGCCCGATCGAAACGCCGGAAGGTCCGAATATCGGCCTCATCAACTCTCTGGCGACGTTTGCGCGCGTCAACAAATACGGCTTCATCGAAAGCCCCTATCGCAAGATCAAGGGCGGGCAGATGACTGATGAGGTCGTCTACCTCTCGGCGATGGAAGAGCAACGCCATTACGTGGCGCAGGCTAACGTTCGCCTCGATGCCAAGGGCAAGCTGCTGGATGATCTTATCACCGTGCGTCATGCCGGTGAGGTGATGCCGGTGCCGCTTGACCGCGTCGATCTGGTGGATGTGTCGCCCAAGCAGCTCGTTTCGGTTGCCGCTGCGCTCATTCCCTTCCTTGAGAATGACGACGCCAACCGCGCGCTCATGGGCGCCAACATGCAGCGTCAGGCTGTGCCGTTGGTGCGCACCGACGCGCCGTTCGTCGGCACGGGCATGGAATCGGTTGTTGCCCGCGATTCAGGGGCGGCGATCGCAGCGCGGCGCGCAGGTATCGTCGATCAGGTCGATGCCACCCGCATCGTTGTGCGTGCCATCAACGAGACCGACAGCACGAAGCCCGGCGTCGACATCTACAATCTGCTGAAGTTCCAGCGCTCCAACCAGTCGACCTGTATCAACCAGCGGCCGCTGGTGCGGGTTGGCGACAAGGTCAATCAGGGCGATATCGTCGCTGATGGCCCGTCAACCGAGCTTGGCGAATTGGCGCTCGGGCGCAATGTGCTCGTCGCCTTCATGCCGTGGAATGGCTATAATTTCGAGGATTCGATCCTTCTGTCCGAGCGTATCGTTGCCGACGACATTTTTACCTCGATCCATATCGAGGAGTTCGAGGTCATGGCGCGTGATACGAAGCTTGGGCCGGAAGAAATCACCCGCGACATTCCCAATGTCTCGGAAGAGGCGCTGAAAAACCTCGACGAGGCCGGCATCGTTTACATCGGTGCCGAGGTTCATGCTGGCGACATTCTTGTCGGCAAGATCACGCCCAAGGGCGAGAGCCCGATGACGCCGGAGGAAAAGCTCCTGCGCGCCATTTTCGGCGAGAAGGCGTCGGATGTGCGCGACACGTCGTTACGCGTGCCGCCGGGTGTTCAGGGCACTATCGTTGAAGTGCGCGTCTTCAATCGCCACGGCGTCGACAAGGACGAGCGCGCGCTGGCGATCGAGCGGGAAGAAATCGAAAGCCTGGCCAAGGACCGCGACGACGAACAGGCGATCCTTGATCGCAACACGTTTGGTCGCCTGTCGGAACTTCTGAAGGGCAAGGCGGTCCTGTCGGGCCCGCGCGGCATGAAGAAGGACACGGTGGTGACGCCGGAGCTTCTGGCCGATTATCCACGCAATCAGTGGTGGCAGATTGCCGTCCCCTCGGACAAAATGATGTCCGAGATCGAGCAGATGCGGAAGCTTTATGATGAATCGAAGAAGCGCCTCGAGCAGCGCTTCCTCGACAAGGTCGAAAAGCTGCAGCGTGGCGATGAGCTGCCGCCGGGCGTGATGAAGATGGTCAAGGTCTTCGTTGCGGTCAAACGCAAGATCCAGCCGGGCGACAAGATGGCCGGACGTCACGGCAACAAGGGCG
The DNA here is from genome assembly GCA_021732205.1 of Hyphomicrobiales bacterium. Lineage (GTDB taxonomy): Bacteria > Pseudomonadota > Alphaproteobacteria > Rhizobiales > UBA4765 > Raskinella. Next base: position 3,152 of record JAKFVK010000118.1, read on the forward strand.
TGGTATCACGCATCATGCCGGTTGAAGACATGCCGTTCCTGCCCGATGGCCGTCCCGTCGACATCGTGCTCAACCCGCTTGGTGTGCCAAGCCGCATGAATGTCGGGCAGATTCTTGAAACCCATCTCGGCTGGGCCTGCGCAGGTCTTGGCATCAAGATCGGCGAGGGGGTCGAGCTCTACAAGCAGAGCAAGGACGTCAAGCCGCTCAAGAAAATTCTGGCGCAGGTCTACGGCAAGAACGCCGAGATCGAGGCGATGAATGACAGCGAGCTTGTCGAGCTTGGTGGCAATCTCAAGCGCGGCGTGCCGATGGCGACGCCTGTCTTCGACGGCGCGCGCGAAAAAGATATCGAGGAGATGCTGGAAATGGCCGGGCTTTCAAGCTCGGGCCAGGTGCGCCTCCTCGACGGGCGCTCGGGCGAGTATTTCGATCGCTCGGTTACTGTCGGCTACATCTACATGCTGAAGCTGCACCATCTGGTCGACGACAAAATCCATGCCCGCTCGATTGGTCCCTACTCGCTGGTCACCCAGCAGCCACTCGGTGGCAAGGCGCAGTTTGGCGGACAGCGCTTCGGCGAAATGGAGGTGTGGGCGCTCGAAGCCTACGGCGCCGCCTACACGCTGCAGGAAATGCTGACGGTGAAGTCGGACGACGTGGCCGGTCGTACCAAGGTCTACGAGTCGATCGTGCGTGGCGAGGATAATTTCGAAGCCGGCATCCCCGAGAGCTTCAACGTTCTCGTCAAGGAAATGCGCTCGCTCTGCCTCAATGTCGATCTGACGATGGACAAGGGGCGCTCGGGTGATCCGCACGCGGATCAGGAATTGCCCGGCGCGGCGGAATAAGAATTGACAACCGCGCCGTCGCGAGGCGGCGCGGACCAGTGATCGAGCGTAGTCGTTCAGGACAGATTTACGCGCCGGGCCGAGGACATCGAGCCAGCGTGTTGCAAAGGAGCAGGGAATGAATCAAGAGGTCATG
>JAKFVK010000094.1 GCA_021732205.1 Hyphomicrobiales bacterium
CGCCTGAATTATCAGGTGCTACGCCCTTTGATGCCCAGGTGATGATCGTCGGGGCGGGGCCGGTCGGGCTCACGGCAGCGATCGACCTGGCGCTGCACGGGATCAGGAGCATCGTGCTTGATGGCAAGGACGTCGTCTCGCGCGGTTCGCGCGCCATTTGCTGGTCGAAGCGTACGCTTGAAATTTTCAACCGGCTCGGCATCGGCCGCAGAATGCGCGAGAAGGGCGTGACGTGGCAGGTTGGCCGCGTCTTTCGCGGCGATAATGAAATTTACAATTTCAACCTCCTTGTCGAGGACGGCCATGAGATGCCGGCTTTCGTCAACCTCCAGCAATATTATGTCGAGGAATATCTCGTTGCCCGCGCGGCGGATTTTCCCGATCTCATCGATTTGAGATGGCGGAACCGGCTTACCTCCGTCAGCCAATCGCGTGATCGGGCGATAGCCGACATCGAGACGCCGGATGGTGCCTACCGCCTTGAAGCCCCCTATCTTCTGGCCTGTGACGGGGCGCGTTCGCCGGTGCGCCATATGCTGCGGCTCGACTTTTCCGGCCAGGGATTTCCTGAGCGTTTCCTCATCGCTGACGTCGAGATGAAAGCCGATTTTCCGCCTGAGCGGCATTTCTGGTTCGAGCCAAGCTTCCACCCCGGCCAGTCAGCGCTCATCCACAAACAGCCTGATGATATCTATCGCATCGACTTCCAGCTCTCGGCCGATGTCGACCCGCAGGAGGAAGTGAAGCCGGAGCGCGTGCTGCCGCGGGTCAGGGCTGCCGTCAAGGATCGTCCCTTCACGCTTGACTGGGTATCCATCTACACCTTCCAGTGCCGACGGCTTGAGCGCTTCATCCATGAGCGGATCATCTTCCTCGGCGATGCCGCCCATGTCGTGTCGCCCTTCGGGGCGCGTGGCGGCAATGGCGGAATTCAGGATGTGGACAATCTGGCGTGGAAGCTCGCGCACGTTCTCAAGGGCGAGGCGAGGCAAGCGCTGCTTGACACCTATGATGAGGAGCGCTGCCATGGGGCTGACGAGAATTTACGCCATTCCGCCCGCGCCACCACCTTCATGACGCCCAGGACCAGGGCCGAGCATCATTTCCGCGACGCGGTGCTTGATCTGTCAACCACTCACGCTTTCGCCCGCCGTTTGCTCAATTCCGGGCGATTATCACAGCCCTGCTCGCTTGAGGGGCTGAGGCTGCAGACGCCGGCGCAGCCGGATGGCGGGCTTACCCCTGGCGTTGCCTGTCCGGATGCGCCGGTGAGTGCGCCTGGTGGCCACAACGAGGATTACCTCCTGCACCATCTTGGCGGCAGGTTCTGCCTGCTGGCGATTGACGATCCCATCCCTGAGCCGCCTCAAGGGCTTGATGTGGTGATGGTTGGCGACAAGTGCCGGCTGCGTGACACATCAGGACTGGTGGCGGCGCGTTACGGCTCCAGCGTCAGCTATCTCATCCGTCCTGACCAGCATATTGCGGCGCGCTTTCAGCAGCCTCAATCCGGCGAGATCACACAGGCGCTGCATCGCGCGCTGGCGGGGGCGCCATGAGCACACGCGACATTGGCGGCGATCGCCTGCGAGACCGGGGCGATGATCTTTACGCCGCACTTCTGGCGGCGCATGACGGCTTGAGCGATGACGACAGCGCCAGGTTGAACGCCCGCCTCGTGCTGCTGCTTGCCAATGAACTGGGCGACATCGACGCCGTGCTGGCAGTGATCGCTGCTGCCAGAACCGGGCTCACGCCCTGATATCATCCTCAAGCAATTGTCGCAGGGCCGCGTCGGGAACCGGCCTGACACCGAACCAGCGCTCGAAACCCGGCACGGCCTGATGGATGAGCATGCCCAGACCATCGACAGTGCGGTGCCCCCGGGTCCGCGCCTGTCGCAGGAGGTCGGTCTCCAGCGGCACATAGACGATATCGTGAACGATGGCGCCCCGCCCGAGGCTCGCGAGGTCAATCACAAGCGGCGGCTTGCCGCTCATGCCAAGGGCTGTCGTATTCACCAGCAGATTGCACGCCGGGAGGTGGACGGCGAGGTCGTCCGGTGTGGCGACAGTGACAGCAGGGCCGAAAACACGCGCCAGCTCATCTGCCCGTGCGCGGGTGCGGTTGACGAGCGTCAGTTCAAAACCACGCGACAGCAGGGCAAAGACGGCAGCGCGCGCCGCCCCGCCAGCGCCGAGAATAACTGCCCTGCCGCCGCCGCTATCCCAGCCCGGCGCTTTTTCATCAAGATTGGCAAGAATGCCATAGGCATCCGTATTGTCACCTTGCAAGCGATCACTCTCTCGCCAGATGGTGTTGACGGCGCCAATGGCGCGGGCAGCCTCGGTGAAGCCATCAAGCAGAGGCATCACGGCCTGCTTGTGAGGAACGGTGACGTTGCATCCAGCGTCACCACGCCCGGCCATTGCGGCGATGAAATCACGCAAAGCCTCCGGCGCCACATCAATACGCTCGTAATCGCCGACAATCGCATAGCGGCGCAGCCAATAGCGATGCAGCAGCGGCGAGCGCGAATGGGCGATGGGGTGGCCAATAACAGCGGCGCGTGGTGAATGAGGGCTTGGCATGACCGGTGCCTTGTTCCATGACAGGGGCCGGGATGGCAAGTTTGTATCTTGCGCCCGGCGGAGGGCAGGAATTCATGGCGCAGGAGCGCGTGCAGAATCTGTTTGGCCCGCGCCCTCTTCTTCCCAATCGCTGGGACGTTGTGGCCTTCGCGCTCGTCACCGGTGTTTTCGTGCTGCTGGCGATTGGCGCACGGGACACGACGCTGCCGCTTGCCGCACTTCCCAACCCTGCCGTTTCACTCGATCCCCGTCATCTGCCGGAATATGCGCTGCGCACAGTGCTGCGGATGCTGGCGGCCATTCTGCTTGCCACCCTCTTCACATTCCTCTACGCGCCCCTTGCCGCCAAGAGCCGTCATGCACGCCTTGTCCTCATTCCCATGCTGGATGTGCTGCAATCAGTGCCGATTCTCGGCTTCCTGACATTTACGGTGCTGTTTTTTCTCGGCCTGTTCCCCGGGCAGGTGCTGGGGGCGGAGCTAGCGGCAGTCTTTGCCATCTTCACCAGTCAGGCGTGGAACATGACGTTCAGCATGTACCAGTCGCTGCGCACCGTGCCGAAGGATCTTGAAGAGGCGGCCACCAGTTTCAAGCTCAGCCAATGGCAGCGCTTCTGGCGCCTCGATGTCCCCTTCGCCATGCCCGGGCTGGTGTGGAACGCCATGATGTCGATGTCGGGTGGCTGGTTTTTCGTGGTGGCGTCGGAAGCGATCACAGTGGGCGACACCAGCGTGGCGCTCCCCGGCATTGGCACCTATGTGGCGCGCGCCATCGAGGCCCGTGACCTGCCGGCCATCGGCTTTGCGATGCTCGCCATGCTCTTCGTCATCCTCATCTACGATCAGCTGCTGTTTCGCGTGCTGGTGGCGTGGGCCGACAAATTCCGCTTTGAACAATCGGTCTCGAGCGAACCGCCGTCATCATGGGTCTACAATCTCTTCCGTCGCACACGCCTGTTGCGTGCCCTTGTGGTGCCGCTGGTGCGCGGCCTTCGCGCCATTGCCGCCTGGCGGTTTAGCCTGCCGCTCCCCGTTATCCCTCGGACCGCCGGCAACGGGCGGCAGCTTCTCATCGATGCCCTCTTTTTTGTGGCCATCGCTGCCCTCAGCGGACTGGCGCTATGGCGCATCATCTCGTTTCTTGGCGCGACGATCGGGTTGTCGGATGTGCGGCATGCCGTGACGCTCGGCTTTGCCACGCTCGCCCGGGTGATCGTCCTGATGATCGCTGCCAGCCTGATCTGGGTACCGGTGGGGGTGTGGATCGGCTTGCGCCCGCGGCTTGCCGAAATCGCCCAGCCCCTGGCGCAGTTTCTCGCCGCTTTCCCCGCCAACATCGCTTTTCCAGTGGCGGTGATTGCCATTGTCCGCTTCGACCTCGATGCCAATGTCTGGCTGAGCCCGCTGATGATCCTGGGCACGCAATGGTATATTCTTTTCAATGTCATTGCCGGGGC
>JAKFVK010000038.1 GCA_021732205.1 Hyphomicrobiales bacterium
CGATGTTCTTTCAGATTGTGATCGACAAAGTTCTTGTTCACAAAGGTTACTCGACACTACTGGTAGTGGTCATTGGCCTGATTGCTATTGGTCTATTTGACGTCATATTACAATATCTACGAACTTACGCTCTCTCGCACACGACCAGCCGGATCGACGTCGAACTGGGTGCCAGGCTCTTTGACCATCTTCTGCGATTGCCGCTCTCTTATTTCGAGACACGGCCGGCCGGGCAGACAGTGGCGCGCATGCGCGAACTTGAAACCATTCGCAACTTTCTGACCGGACAGGGGCTTACGTCGGTCCTTGATCTGGTTTTTGCCATCATTTTTATTGTTGTCCTATTTCTTTATTCAATAACTCTTGGCGCTATTGTTCTGGCCTCGATCCCTTTCTACGTGGCAGTAGCCTTCCTGGTCCTCCCACCTCTTCGGATCCGTATCGAGGAAAAATTCAACAAAGGCGCCGAGAGCCAGCAATTTCTGGTCGAAACCGTTGTCGGCGTCCAGACCTTGAAGGCAGCAGCCGTCGAGCCGGTCCTGCGCAATCAGTGGGAAGAGAAGCTCGCGGCCTATGTGAAGACAGCCTTTGTCACGGTCATGATCGGCTCAATCGGCCAGGGCGCGATCCAATACATCAACAAGATCACCACTGCCGCCGTTCTGTTTTTTGGCGCTTATGCCGTCATCAATGGCGAGCTGTCTGTAGGCTCGCTCGTGGCCTTCAACATGATCATGAACCAGGTGACGGGGCCGATCTTGCGGCTGTCGCAGTTGTGGCAGGATTTCCAGCAGGTCCAGGTTTCGGTTGAACGCCTGGGGGATATTCTCAATGCGCCGCCGGAAAGCCGGTCACTGGCGCAAGCCCATCTGCCGCCTGCCAAGGGTGCGATCAGGATCGACGAACTCACCTTTCGCTATCGGTCCGACGGAGCGGAAGTGTTGCGCAATGTGTCGCTGAATATACCGGCTGGCCAGGTCATTGGCATTGTGGGCCCATCGGGATCGGGCAAATCGACGCTCACCAAACTGATCCAGCGTCTCTATAGCCCGGAGCGCGGCCAGGTGCTTGTGGATGATATCGATATCGCCCAGGTTGACCCTGCCTGGCTGCGCCGTCAAATCGGCGTGGTGTTGCAGGAGAACATGCTTTTCAACCGCACGATCCACGAGAATATCGCCCTGGCCAATCCTGGCATGGCGCGCGCTGCCGTTATCCAGGCGGCTCGCCTGGCAGGCGCAGATGAATTCATCAACAAATTACCGGTTGGATACGACACGCTCATCGAGGAACGTGGTGCCAATCTTTCCGGCGGCCAGCGCCAGCGCATTGCCATTGCGCGGGCGCTCGCGACCAATCCGCGTATCCTTATCCTTGATGAGGCAACCAGCGCGCTGGATTACGAGAGCGAGCGCATCATTCAGGATAACATGCGCCAGATCGTCAAAGGGCGCACCGTGGTGATTATCGCCCATCGTCTGGTTGCGGTACGTGATGCTGACCGCATCATTGCCATGGAAAACGGGCAAATCGTTGAGGACGGCAACCACAACCAACTGATCAACCAACCGAAAAGTCTTTATGGCCGATTGTGGCGTATGCAATCCGAAGGGTCCAAGACATGAGTCCGGTGGTGAATGTCGAATTCGGGGGCAACAAGCTGGCAGCGGCTCTTGCCGGTCAGAGCAATGGGCTGAAGACGCCTGACAGCCAGGGCAATGAGTCCGAGAAGCCCAAGGCCACCATTCACAGGCTTCGCCCTCCCGAGCCGGTACGCATGACCCGCGATGATCGCGAATTTCTGCCTGCCGCCTTGGAAATTCTCGAACAACCGCCATCGCCTATTCGCATGTCGCTCATCTGGGTGTTCGCTGTTTTCACAATCGCTGCTCTGCTCTGGGCATGGTTTGGAAGAATTGATATTCATGCCATTGCTCAAGGACGTATCCAGCCGACGGGCCGCACCAAAGTCGTTCAACCGGCGGAAGGCGGGAAAGTCGTCGCCATTTTCGTCGGGAATGGCAGCAAAGTGAAAGCCGGAGACGTGTTGGTCGAGCTTGATTCAACCGATTCATCTGTCGATCGTGATATTGTGACATCTGAACGCCATAGTGCGCTTGCTGAAATAGCGCGGCGCAGGCAAGCATTGGCAATCGTTGCGTCTGAGGAGCTAAGCCCAAGAGCGATCAATTTCGATAAAGAAATACCGGAATTGGCTAGAAAACGAGAAGAGGCGATGCTGCGTGCTGATATTACTTTCCTCGCGGCTGCAAAATTCAGTCTTGAAAGCCAGATCGATGAGCGCAGGGCACAACAGCAGCGCTTCCACGCCAGCGTGACTGAGCGCGACAAGCTGGTGACGCTGTTGGCGGAGCGTGTGGCCATGCGCCAATTGCTGGTCGATCGTCAGTCCGGCGCGCGCGCAGCGGTGATCGATGCCATGCAACAGCAACAGACGGAAGCGGCGACATTGGCCTCCGAGATTGGCCAGATCACCGAGCTTGAGCGGGCTATTACATCGTTGCGCTCACGTATTGCAGAAGGCGCAGCACAATTCATTATGGATCAGACACAGAAGCTAAGCGAAGCAGAAAAACGCGCCGACAAGGCCAGCCAGGATCTCATCAAGGCGCAGTCCAAAGACAATCGCACGAGGCTTTACGCACCGGTTGATGGCACAGTCGGCCAATTGGCAGTCAGCACCAAGGGGCAGATCGTCACGTCCGGCCAGGCGCTGCTGACCCTCGTGCCGTCAGATGGCTCGCTTGAGATCGAAGCCCTCATTCAGAACAAGGATGTGGGATTCGTGCGCGAAGGTCAGGAAGTGACCATCAAAGTTGAGGCCTTTCCCTTCACCCGTTTCGGTACTTTAACGGGCAGTGTGATCCACGTTTCACAAGATGCGATGGACGAGCGAGAAGCCGGAACCCTTGCCGATCCCATCGGCAGCTCGCGATCCTCGACCAACTCATCTGCTTTGAATTCAACCCCGCGCGTCCAAAGCCTCGTCTTTCCGACAAAAATTTCACTTACTGAATTTCATATCAAAACGGGTGACAAATCCATTCCCCTGACACCTGGTATGGCGGTGACGGTGGAAGTCAAAACCGGCGAGCGCAGGGTGATCGACTATATTCTCTCGCCGCTGCGCGAAGTGGCTTCGGAAGCAGCAAGAGAACGGTAGAATTGCCGGCGCCCAGAGTTCGTTTGGCAAAGGTATCTGCGTGAGATGTGCTTTATTGGGCGTTGTCACGCCTTGAGATGATTGATGGGGCGTTGGAGCCTATCTGCGACATGGAAAAATACTCCTGAGGTCAGGATCGCGCAGATAAATCCCGCCCCACATCATGATCCCGATATATATGCCGAAGAGAGTGTGCGTCAGAAGCGGGCTGTCGATACGCGCAGGCTTTGCTGATTTTGGTTCAGAACTGCCACGATAACCTTTCAGCAGAGCGACGAGGGCCATGGTGTGACCACGACCAAGGTTAAAATCATTCTTCGGCCAGTCTTGTGAAATCTGCCGGCGAATGACCGGTCTTGGCGTGAATATTATCCAGATACGCCTTGAATGACGTCTTCCCTCCGTTTTCCTGCTGACGTCATTGCTTTTCACGAACAGGCTGCGTCAGGTGCACGGCATCAGCGCAATGCATGACAATTTATTCAATGCATTGAACTCTATCAAATGCGTCACTGCCCAAGACCCGTCGTGACCATTCACCCGTCGTGACCATTCACCCGGCGCGATTTTATTGACGAGCTACCTCGGCGGAGCCATCGGACCAGTGGCGTTCGATCGCGGCAAGCGCATCGCGTCGGCTCATCATGGTCTCGTTTCGTGCTGTTCACGCGCTCTCAATCAATCACGTTTGGTCCAGCGTTTTTCCAAGGAATTCCCAAGGCGGTTAGAGCGGAACCCGACCTGAATGAATCGGGAGGGATTCCCAAATCAGGCGGGAAGTGATTCATACTGTCTGCCGGATGGAGGCCGGCAGGCATGTCGAGAGCTCTGTCGGTCGATCTTCGGGTTCGTG
>JAKFVK010000275.1 GCA_021732205.1 Hyphomicrobiales bacterium
TCCCCAATGAGGTGGAAGACTGCCTGGCAAAGCTCGACAGCGTGCAGGAGGCCGCCGTCATCGGCGTGCCGGATGAGGGGACCGGAGAGGCGGTCAAGGCCTTTGTGGTCGCCAAATCCCCGCAGCTCACCAGCGAGGACGTCCGCGCGTTCTGCAAGCAGCATCTGACAGCCTACAAGGTGCCGAAGCTGGTGGAATTCAGGGCCGAGTTGCCTAAATCCAATGTCGGCAAGATCCTGCGCAAGGAATTGCGCCAGCCAGCCGCTGGACGCTAGGCATGACCGCAGGGATGCGGTCATCCGCGCCGCGCGCTCTCAGGCCCGAGGCCGAAGCGTGCGATGCCTGAGCTACCCGAGGTCGAGACGGTCATGCGCGGGCTCGCGAGCGCTCTCCAAGGGCAGAAGCTGGTGCGGGTCGAACAGCGTCGCGCCAATCTGCGCCGGCCCTTTCCGCCCGATTTTCGGCAGAGGCTGGAAGGGCGGCGCATCGAAGCGCTGTCGCGGCGCGGCAAATATATTCTCGCTGATCTCGATGACCGGCAGGTGCTGATCATTCATCTCGGCATGACGGGGCGATTCCAGGTCGAGAGCGGCGAGCAAACGAACGGCATGGCTGATTTCTATTATGTCGGCCCACGCGACATCAGGCACGATCATGTCGTCTTCCATCTCTCCAGCGGTGTGGTGGTCACCTATAATGATGCTCGCCGCTTCGGCTTTATCGATGTCACAGTCAGGAGCGCTCTTGACGCTCACCCGGCGCTGGCCAAGCTTGGGGTCGAGCCTCTGGGCAATCGCCTTGATGCGGCTTTCCTGCTGGATGCCGCCGGACGACGGGCAGCGCCGCTCAAAGCTCTCCTCATGGATCAGAGCGTGATCGCCGGGCTTGGCAATATCTACGCCAGCGAAGCCTTGTTCCGGGCAAGGCTTCATCCCGAACGGGCGGCCTCGAGCCTGAAGGCGCCGGAAGCATTACTCCTGGTGCAAGAGATCAAGGCCGTGCTGCAGGAAGCGATCGCGGCTGGCGGGTCGACACTGCGCGATTTCACCCACGCCAATGGCGCGAGTGGCGATTTTCAGGAGCGGTTTTTTGTTTATGATCGTGAAAGCCAACCTTGTGCCGTTTGCAGGACGCCGATCCTGCGGCTGGTTCAAGGCGGGCGCTCGACCTTCTTCTGTTCCCGCTGCCAGCCGCGCCGGCCGGCACGCCTGCGCTCTCACCTGGTCCCGCGGAGTTCGCCATGACATATGAAACGCTGCTTGTTGCGACCCATGGGCGGGTCGGCCTCATCACCCTCAACCGGCCGAAAGCGCTCAATGCGCTGAGCCCGCAGCTCATTGGCGAACTGGGGGCGGCACTTGCCGCCTTCGAGGCTGATGAGGCGATCGGCGCCATGGTGATGACCGGATCGGAGAAGGCCTTTGCGGCAGGGGCCGATATCAAGGCGATGGCGACAAAGAGCTTCCAGGAGGTGTTCCGCGAAGATCTCTTCGCCAATTGGGACGGGGTAGCGCGCGCCCGCAAGCCGGTGATCGCGGCGGTGGCGGGTTTTGCGCTGGGAGGCGGGTGCGAACTGGCGATGATGTGCGATTTCATCATCGCGGCCGACACGGCGCGCTTCGGTCAGCCGGAAATCAATATCGGCCTCATCCCCGGCGCAGGCGGCACGCAAAGGCTGGCTCGCTTCATCGGCAAGGCAAAAACCATGGATCTTTGCCTCACCGGGCGCTTGATGGACGCGACAGAGGCCGAGCGTTGCGGCCTTGTCTCGCGCGTCGTCCCGGCGAGTGAATTGATGGCAACAGCCCTCGCGGCGGCTGAGACCATCGCCGCAAAATCGCTCATTTCTGCCATGCTGGCGAAAGAAGCCGTCAATCGCGCCTATGAAACACCCCTTGCCGAGGGTCTGCGTTTCGAACGCCGTGCCTGCCTGTCGCTTTTTGCAACTGACGATCAGAAGGAGGGGATGGCTGCGTTTATCGACAAAAGAGCGCCCAAATTCCGACAAAACTGACAAGATTTGCCGTGGCGATGCAATGCAGATTGACGCCACGCGCGGCCAAGGCTATAGAGCCGCCCTTGCCATGCTGCAGCGCGGATCTGGCGATCAGCATGGTGTTTAAACTTTCAGCTTATGACATGACAGCAGGCGGGCGCGGTGTCGTCCCGTTTCAGGAACGGATAGATGGCCAATACCAGCTCAGCCCAAAAAATGGTACGCAAGATTGCCAAGCGCACGGCAGTCAATCGTGATCGTCGCGGACGCATGCGTACTTTCGTGAAGAAGGTTGAAGAAGCGATCGCTGCAGGCAACAAGCCGGCGGCGGAAGCAGCTCTCCGGCTTGCTGAGCCCCAACTCCTGCGATCAGCGCAGAACGGGATCATTCACAAGAACACAGCCTCGCGCAAAGTGTCGCGCCTGACGCGGGCAGTTCGCGCGCTCTGAGATCTGCGCGAGCGTTCGCACCCACATATCTGACCAAGCTGTTTCGGCCGCTCCTGCCCTGTCATCTGACAGATGCTTGAGCGGCTGATTTTGTTTTCCCGGCAAAGGTTCATTGAATCAAAACAGAAAAACGAGGGATCGAACGGATACCGGGGGAGATTCCACTGAATTTTTTTGTGACAATTTCCCGTCAAAAAAAAATTCATTGATTCAATGCCTTACGACTAGGACATTTGATGACACCGCAGATGCAGCAAGCACACGCCATTCGGTAATGAGATTATTTCCAAATTCTGTCGGTTCAATTGTTCCGGTTGCGATGCGGACAAATGTCCGAATCTGTTTGGCAAACAACGCTATTTTTCCCTGAAGGGTGAGAGCGGGGAAATCATGTGCGCGACGCACGCCAGCGCGGGGCTCATTTTCCCACCAACTTCCTTGCGCGCTCCGGCTGGATATGTTTCTTTCAAATGGCTCGGGGGCGAGTTGAAACGTCAGTCTTTGTTTCAGCGTTTTTAGATGAAATCGGGGCGTAAGATGAGAATTAAGATATCCATTGAAAATAGGTCATTTTCTTTTGACAACAATCCGCCTGTTCTGAAATTGAATGACAAAAGAATACATTAATTTTTTTCTTCCTGTCTCTTAAATACATCTTATAACAGAGATGTACTATTTGTTTAGTTTTTGATTGCCCTATGAAAGAGAGTTAAACTGAGATGACGACGCAGATGCTTCCCTGGTATGACCATGCCGCTCACTGCCAACTTGTCCGTGGACATCTGCTGGCATGCTCAGGTTCGATAATCACGGCCCAGTAGTCGCCACAGATCTGGCGATCGCACAGTCCACCGACTCATCGGGAAACAATCATGAAATCGGAACACGAAGTGCGCGCTCATCGCGCGCCGCAGAATGGTTTTGTCTCGCTTGCTGCCGCTGCTGCGCCCTTTGGCGGCGCGGCGCTGCATAATCCAGCACCCTCTTGCGCGCGCTCAACGCCGGTGAAGCCCCTTCCGCCATCAGCGCCGGAGATGGCGCCTCACGATGTGTGGGAGCGCGTGCGGGTGCACTTGCGCAAAACCATTGGTGACGACAAATTCATCAGCTGGTTCGGCGAAGCTAATTTCGAGGGTCTGGTTGACCAGTCCGTCGTGTTGTCGGTGTCGACCAAATTCCTGCGCTCATGGATCCGCAACAACTACACCGATATTCTGCTGAGCCTTTTTTGTGCCGAGGGGCTGGATGCGCGAAAGCTCGACGTCGTGGAGCGTGGCTCCGTCGTCACCTCGCGCATCAGCGTCACGGAGCCGGTTGTTCTCGGTGATGGCGCGCGACGGGCTGACGAGTGCGCGATTGCCGCCCCTGCCCGCGCCGCTGTTGAGGGCAGCGACAGCCTGGGAGCCAACCCGGACAAGAAACTCACTTTTGGCAGTTTCATGGTCGGGCAATCGAATATCGTTGCCCACGCCGCCGCCTCGCGCATTGCCCAGTCGCTCGACCATGTTCAATTCAATCCGCTCTATATTTATGGCAGCGTTGGTCTGGGAAAAACGCATCTTCTGCACGCGCTC
>JAKFVK010000239.1 GCA_021732205.1 Hyphomicrobiales bacterium
GGATTGACGCAGTCAATCTTCTCCAATTCGACCGGACTGCCCGATCCGGGGACGCGGATGACAACGCGGGAACTGGCACGGCTTGCCGTTCATATCATTAAAACCTATCCGCAATTTTACCCCTGGTATGGGGAAAAGCAGTTTCAGTGGAATGTGCGGAAGGCGCAGGAGAACCGCAATCCGTTGCTGCGAGAAGTGCCGGGGGCGGATGGGTTGAAGACCGGTTCAACGAGCGAATCCGGCTTCGGGCTTGTCGGATCGGTTCTGCGCGACGGGCAGCGCCTGGTCGTGGTGGTGAACGGCCTCAAAAACAGCAAGGAGCGGGCAAGTGAATCGCGCAAGCTCATCGAATGGGGGTTCCGTTCCTTCCGCAGCCGGATGCTGTTTGCCAAAGACGATATCGTCGGCGAGGCGCGCGTCTTCGGTGGCGCAAGCGGCTATGTGGCGCTGACGCCCAGGGACGATGTCCGCGTCCTGGTGCCACGCGAGGCTGATCCGCGCGATCTGAGAGCGCGTGTCGTTTACAGCGGTCCGCTGCGCGCGCCCATCGCCAAAGGTCAGGAAGTGGCGAAATTGCAGATCTACAATGGTTCGGTTCTGGCAACGGAGCGAACGCTGATCACTGCCGAAGATATCGGCCAGGGCTCACTGCCGCGCAAGGCCGTGGACGGGGCGTGGGAGTTGGTGAAGAGCCTGTTCCGGAGACATTCGTGAAACCGACATTGCGTGGTCGTCCCGGCGTCTTCCTTACGCTCGAAGGAGGCGAGGGGGCTGGCAAGTCGACCCTTGCCCGCGGGTTGGCCGAGCGGGCGCGGGGGGATGGCGTTGACGTTGTGATGACACGTGAGCCTGGCGGCACGGCGGGCGCGGAAGCGGTGCGTCACGTCGTTCTCTCCGGGGCAGCAAAGCGGTTTGGCGCCTTCGGCGAAGCGCTGCTGTTTGCGGCCGCGCGGGCTGATCATGTGCGCGCGGTTATTCGCCCCGCTTTGGCGCGCGGCGCCCTCGTTATTTGCGACCGGTTCAGTGATTCAACGCGAGCCTATCAGGGGGCGGCTGGCGGGCTTGATCATGACATTGTCCATGCGCTTGAGCGTGTGGCGATCGGTTCAACCGGTCCCGACCTCACGTTGATCCTCGACATTGATCCACACGACGCGGCAGAGCGCCGGCATCAACGGGCTGGTACCGGGGATCGTTTCGAAGATGAAGGTACAGCCTTTCATACGAAACTGCGCGAGGCTTTCCGCCAGATCGCCAAGGACAATCCGCAGCGCTGCCGGCTGCTTGATGCCGCGCAGAGCAAAGACAAGCTTGGCGCTGAAGCCTGGAGGCTGGTTGAAGGTGTGCTGGCAGCCCGGATGATGGCAGCCCGCGCGTGACGCGTGATTTTACCCTGCCAGAAGACGTGGACGCGATCGCCGATGTGGCTCTGCCGCGCACCAATCAGCTGCTCTTTGGCCATCACGAGGCAGAGCAATCCTTCCTCACTTCGTTCAATGCCGGCCGGCTGGCGCACGCCTGGCTGATTGGCGGCGAGGAAGGGGTAGGAAAGGCGACGCTCGCCTTTCGTCTGGCGCGCCATGTCCTTGCGCAAAGCATCGCGCCGGAACGACGGAGAGATGTCGATCAGGCAATCGCGGCGCTCTCCCATCCTGACCTGGTGGTGATAAGGCGGGCTATCGATCAGAAGCGCAACGTCATCCGTCCTCAGATCAGGGTGGAGGATGTCCGCAGGGCCATGCAACGCGTCGTTACCACGTCGACAGGTGACGGATGGAGAGTGGTCATCGTCGATACAGTCGATGATTTCAATGATCATTGCGGCAATGCGCTTTTGAAAACCATCGAAGAGCCACCGGACCGCGTGCTCTTCTTTTTGCTGGCGCATCGACCGGGAAAAGTTCAGGCGACCATCCGCTCGCGGTGTCGCCGTCTCACGCTGGCGCCTCTGTCAGATAGCGCGATGCAGCAGGCCGTGACGGCGCTGCTGCCGTCAGCCACGAGCGACGTGGTTGCTGCAAGCATCCGCCACGGTCATGGATCGCCTGGCAGGGCTTTAAGGCTTATCGCCAAGAACTGGCTTGAGCTTGTTGATGATATGGACCGCCTTTTTGACAATCTGGGAACGATGAGCGCACGCGATCTGGCGGCGTTCAGTGACCGCCTGGAGGGGCGCGCCAAGGATGACGCGTTTCGCCTGTTTCGTGAAACTCTCAGCGGATTTATTGCAACCAGGGCAGCGAACTTGGTTCGCCAAACTGATGAAAGCGAGCGCGCCGCGCGCCTGGCTGCGGTCGGTCAATTCGCGGACGCTCAATTTGCTGCCGGTACCATTTTCAACCTGCCGCGGCGGCATATGATTATTGCCTATCTGGAAGAGTTGCAGCGTGCGCTATAGACACTGAGCCGCTTGACAGCCGCCCTTGGCAACGCGAGGAGTTGGGCATGTCGAACAGCTTCTACATCACCACCGCCATCTCCTATCCCAATGGTCCGCCGCATATCGGCCATGCCTATGAATTGCTGGCAACGGATGCGATTGCCCGCTTCATGCGGCTGGAGGGAAAAGATGTCTTTTTCCTCACCGGGACCGATGAGCACGGGCAGAAAATGCTCCAGACTGCTGCCCGCGAGGGTATTCCGGTGCAAGCGCTCGCCGATCGCAACGCGGCGCGCTTTGCCGAGATGGGACGCGCGCTCAACGTCTCGAATGACGCGTTCATCCGCACGACCGAGCCGCGCCATTACGCGGCCTCGCAGGCGTTGTGGAGCCGCATGGAAGCGGCCGGCGATATCTATCTCGACAGCTACAAGGGCTGGTACTCGGTTCGTGATGAAGCCTATTACGATGAAGGCGAAACAACGCTGCATGACGACGGGATCCGCCGTTCGGCCACCGGCACGCCGGTTGAATGGGTCGAGGAGGAGAGTTACTTCTTCCGCCTGTCGGCATTTGGCGACCGGCTGCTTGCTCATTATCGCGACCATCCCGATTTCATCGCGCCCGAGAGCCGGCGCAACGAGATCGTCTCGTTCGTAAAGTCGGGTCTTCAGGACCTGTCGATCTCGCGCACGACGTTTGACTGGGGCGTGCCGGTGCCGGGGGCGCCGAAGCACGTCATGTATGTATGGATCGATGCGCTGACCAATTATCTGACGGGAGTAGAAGCGCTGGAAGGCGGGGAGAGGGCGCGGTACTGGCCGGCCGATGTGCATATCATCGGCAAGGATATCGTGCGGTTCCACGCAGTCTACTGGCCGGCCTTCCTTTTGTCAGCGGGCGTGGCGCTGCCCAAGCGTGTCTTTGGTCATGGTTTTCTCAACGTGCGCGGCGAGAAGATGTCGAAATCGGTTGGGAACGTCGTCGACCCGTTTGACCTCGTCGCCCGTTATGGCGTGGATGCGGTGCGTTATTTCTTCCTGCGCGAGGTTGCCTTCGGCCAGGACGGTACCTACAGTCATGAGGCGATCGTCAACCGCCTCAACGCCGATCTTGCCAATGATCTGGGCAATCTGGCGCAACGCTCGCTGTCGATGATCGCCAAGAATTGCGGCGGCGTGCTGCCGCCTCCCGGTCCGTTGAGGGCTGCCGATGAAGCGATCCTCGCATCGGCCTATGCCCTGCCTGGCGCGGCGCGCGAGGCGATGAAGGATTTGGCCCTCCACACCTATCTCAATGCAGTGTGGGCGGTGGTGGCTGACGCCAATCGCTATTTTGCGGCGGCGGCACCGTGGGCATTGCGCAAAAGCGATCCGGCGCGCATGGGCAGTGTGCTGTGGGTGACGGCTGAAGTGTTGCGCGTGATCGCCATTCTGGTGCAGCCGGTGGTGCCGGCGGCAGCTGGCGCCTTGCTCGACTTGCTGGCAGTGGCGCCGGAGGAGCGCAGTTTTGCTTCGCTGGGGCAGGGGCATGCCCTTAGAGGCGGCACGGCTCTGCCTGTACCTCACGGCATATTTCCGCGCTATGTCGAGGAGAGCGAGGGAGGC
>JAKFVK010000010.1 GCA_021732205.1 Hyphomicrobiales bacterium
GCAGGACGCTGATAGTTGTCGACATGTTAACGCCTCACTCGCATTCCGTATCATTTTGATACGGCAGTCCCCCATATTCACTGAACCGCGCAAGCATCATACCGTTGCCGCAGCGGCACATGATTCGCCGCATGCGCTCGCTCGGGCTCGATTGGATTTCTGCACCATTGGCAACCCGCATCCCTCTCTGGCCTTTTGCAGCCGTCAGCGTACTGGCCGCCTTGGTGACGAGCGCGCTGGTGGTCCGGCCATCGATCGAAGCCTGGTGGTACAGCGAGCGGGCACCATTGCCGGCTGACCAGATCCCGCGCCCGTTCCGCGTCACCGTCGGGACCGTGCCGCTGTCAGTGCCCTATGATCTGGTGCGCTTTCCCGGCCAGCGCCGGGACGCGGCCGTTGATCGTCTGGAACTGGTTTTGCGCTGGCCACCATCCAACGCACCCGGCCCCGGCCAGGCGACCGGCTCCACGGGAGATGCCGATGTGTTCATTTCGCTGAGCCCGCCTGATGACATTCTCGACCCTACCCGCCGGCTCGGCGCCATCTATAACCGGCTGCTTGACCCGGCAACACTGAATGCGCCGCAAGGTCTCACGGGTCGGCGGTTCGTGCCGGATTCAGGATATGTGGGTGAGGAGCTTTTCTATGACCCGGCAAGCCCCACGTCCTATTTTGTGCGATGCGCCCCGCCCGTCACCGATCAACCCGGAACGTGCCTGCGCGAAATCCGACTGACCGAGCGGCTGGATATCGTCTATCGCTTTCCCCGCAGCCTGCTGGGGCAATGGCGACGGCTTGACGAGACCATATCAGCGCTCCTCGCCGCGATCAGCGCTGCAGACCGCTGAGCGCCAGGCCGTTCAATCCTCGAGGTCGATTTCGAGAATCGCCATCTGGAAATTATAGGATGTCTCTCCGTCTTCCTTGTCCTCAAACATCACGCCAAGGAATTCATCGCCGACATACACTTCAGCCGAATCCGTTTTACGAGGGCGCGCGCGTACCGTAATCCCCTGATTATCAAATGTACGGCGCATGAAACGCTCGATCTTCTTCAGCTCTTCACCCGTCATCGGCAGTCCCTTTCGGCTTGCGCCGTTGCATCGTTACAAATTCGGCAGCGATCCGGCGCATCCCCTTCACGCCATGGCGGGCGCCAGACCAGCGCCTCCACAACACCCTGATTTACGACCGCGACATGTGCCGCAATTCACCGGCAAGGACAAGCCGGCGGCGCGATCAAATGCTGAAAGTGAAATTCTGATCCATCTGCCGCGAGGGCTGGTCACAGCCAGATGTCCCGACAACCTTGGCGGGCACGCCGGCAACCGTCGTGCAGCGGGGCACATTGTCCAAAACGACCGAGCCGGCGCCAACGCGCGCGCATTCGCCAACTTCGATATTGCCAAGGATCTTGGCTCCGCTACCGATCAGCACGCCACGGCGGATTTTGGGATGACGGTCGCCGCTTTCCTTACCCGTACCCCCAAGCGTGACGCTCTGCAGGATGGATACATCATCTTCAATCACCGTCGTCTCGCCCACAACCAGACCCGTCGCGTGATCAAGCAGAATACCACGCCCGAGCCGAGCGGCGGGATGAATATCAACGCCGTAGGATGACGATGCCCTGCTCTGCAGATAGAGCGCAAAATCACGCCGCCCGCGCTGCCACATAAAATGTGCAAAGCGATGCGTCTGAATGGCGGAAAACCCTTTGAAATAGAGAATCGGCTCGATCATGCGCTTGCACGCAGCGTCGCGATCTATCACTGCCGAAATATCCGCCCGGAAGCTGTCGCCGATTGTCTCGTCCTGCTCAACCGCCATTTCAAACACCCGTCGCAGCAATTCGCCGGGCACGTCGGAATGATCAAGTCGCTGCGCCAGGCGGTGGATCACCGCATCCTCAAGCGTCGCATGCGACAGAACGGTGGCATAAACGAAGGAGGCGAGCGCCGGCTCCTCAGCAACAATCGCCTCAGCCTCGCCGCGTATCCGGTCCCAGACCGGATCGAGCAGCCGCAACGTTCCTGGATTACGCGTCGGCTGCGACGCCTGGTTGGTATTGGATGGCTGCATGGAAGGCTCCCCGCATTGATCTTAGCGATAGCTATATAGTTGGCTTTGCCGTCCTCCGCGAGGGCTGCGCGCGCATTCCCGCAATGTCAGTGCACGCCCGCTCACGCACGAAGATGATTCAAATGATTAAGACACTATGTTATTTCATTGAACCGATGACGTATTTATCAATTTTACAATAACTGACAGCATGTCACGCACGTTCATCAAGGAAGGCGAGAACGGCTGCCTTGTGGCTCTTGTCGCCGACTGCCGACATATGATCACGCTCAACAATCATGAACACACGGGCGCCGGGAATGAGCGCGGCAAGCCCCTCGGGGCTGCCAACTCCCAGATCACGCGTGCCAACCGCAACCAGGGTTGGTACAGCGATTGCGTTCAGTTTTTCCGGCGCGATCGGCACCCGCATTGATGCGACGCACGCCGCCAGCGCCAAACGATCGCTTTTCGTTTGATCGGCGAAGCTGCGATAGGCTTTGCCGACGGGATCGGCCAAACTGGCCGGATCATCGGCGGTGAGGGCTTGAGCAATCGCGGCGCTGTGCGCCATGCCTTCGACAAGCCCGAGCCCGACGCCACCAAGAACCAGCGACCGCACGCGCTGCGGAGCCATACCTGCGAGGCAAAGCGCAAGCCGAGCGCCCATCGAATAGCCAATGATATCGCCGCGTTTGATCGCCAGGTGATCGAGCAGCGCCAGCGCATCGCCCGCCATCAGCTTCTGCTCGTAATGCCCGCTGTCATGCGGCTTGGCCGATTGCCCATGGCCGCGATTATCAAGCGCGATCACCCGGTAGCCACTCGCCGTCAGCGTCTTCACCCAGCCTGGTGCTACCCAGTTCGTCTCCTTGTTGGAGGCAAAGCCGTGGATAAGGATAATCGCCTCTCCCTCGCCTTCATCGAGATAGGCAATCTGCATATCGCCATTTTTGAAGTCCGGCACGGGGGTCTCCTGTCGCTGTGCATTCTGTTCGTGACAAGCCAAATCGAACGCTGGCCTCATTCTGTCAATCACAGTATGGTCCCGCCATCGTTTGAGGATCGATCATGACAGACCACGCAGTCGCACATTTTCATAACAGCCCGGGCAAGTCCGTCATCAAGGTCGGCGCGCGCGAATTCATGTGCATGGGCGCCCTGCCACCCTACGACCATCCCCATGTGTTCCTTGACATGGGAGCGGAGGGGGAAATTATCTGTCCCTATTGCTCGACGCTCTATCGTCATGACAGCAAGCTTGCCCCACGCCAGGCCGATCCGGCCGAATGCGCCTACAGCGCTGCGGCCTGACAACATCACCCTATGAACAGCCTCGACCGGCCCATTATCATCGCCGGCGCCGGCATTTCCGGGCTGAGTGCGGCCTTGTGCCTGACGCGCGCCGGTTTTGACGTTCATCTGATCGAGCGCGCCGGCACATTCGATGAGGTCGGCGCCGGGCTTCAGTTGTCGCCTAACGCCTCGCGCATCCTCATCACGCTTGGCCTTGACCGCCTGCTTGACCACCTGGTCGGCAAACCGCAATCATTGATGGTACGCAACGCTCATTCAGGACGTGTCCTGGTCGATATGCCGTTTGGCGCCGAAGCCGTGCGCCGCTGGGGGGCGCCGATGTGGGTGGCGCACCGCGCCGATCTGCAGGCAGCGCTCCTCACGCTGGTGCGGCAGGAGACGCGGCTGCGTCTGTCACCTGGTCGTGAGGTGAGCGCGGTCACGGAAATGGCGACAAGCGTCAGCGCCGTCCTGCGTGGCGGTCCGCAGGATGAAGACGTGTCCACACCTCTTTTTCTGGCAGCCGACGGGCTGTGGTCGACATTGCGCAGCCCGATGG
>JAKFVK010000211.1 GCA_021732205.1 Hyphomicrobiales bacterium
GCTGCCGCCGTGATTCGAGAAGGCGTTGCCGAGCGCGTTGGCAATCATCATGCCGCCGGCAACGCCAAGTGCCGTTGTTGCCGCGGATGCCAGGAAACCACCGCCGGCAGGCGCTGCTGCCTGTCCACCCCACGGGCCTGCTTGCGGCGGTGGAGCGCCATAGCCAGGAGGTGGCGGAGCGCCATAGCCGGCCTGCTGGCTCCACGGCCCGCCTGGCCGGGCCTGCGGCGGGGGAGGGGCCGCGCCCTGACCGCCACCGAAAATGCCCGACAGGAAGCCGCCCGATGGCGGGCGCGCTGCCTTCGCCTGTTCAAGTTCGCCCTGCACCTCCTGCAAACGCTGCTGGAGGCTGAGAAGGGCCTGTTCCTGCGCGTAGATCTGCTGCGCCATGATGTAGGGCGCATAGGGTTGCTGTTTCAGCCGCTCAGCGATGAGGGCTTCCGCCAGCGGGTCGCGGCTAGACGTTTCAGCCTGCCGAAGGCGGTCAAAAATGCCAAGAATGACGTCGCGTTCCTGCGGGGTCATTGTGTGCTCGTGTCCCTGATGGGCCGCGCGGGATGCGCGGCGTGACGGAGGATAGATAGATACGAAAGTCTAAGAGCGCCAGAGTGTGCCGCAAAATAACCAGCGAGGCGACGACACACCGTTCATTAACCATTTTTCGCAGAAAACGCAGGGCGATCATGCGCATTTTCGAAATTTCATAAACGGCGCGGCAATCTTAACCGGGAATTGAGAAGGCACCCCTAGATTGCAATCATCATCTTGGAGTTGCGTCTATGAGCCTGCCGTTGCGTCGCGTGTTTCGTATCGAGGAGAGCGGCAAGGCCGCGCCGTCTGCCGACCGTATGGCGACAATCCGCCACACCGAGCTTCTGGACAAGCTTGAGCAGCTGGCCGAGGAATTTCGTAACGCCAAGATCACCAGTGCCAACGAAGTTCCGGCACAGGTGATCGATCAGGGCGCCCGCGAAATGATCGATTTCTGCAAGGTGGAGCTTGATGAAGCCCGCCGCATGAAGGCGGAGCTCACCAGCATCCGCGAGGCGATTGATCTCACCAAGCAGGAAATCGCTGCGCTTCATGTGTCCAATCAGACTGGCGGCGCGATGCATCGCGTTTCCGATGAGCTGGACGCCATTGTCGATGGCACGGAATCGGCAACCAACACCATTCTGACCGCAACCGAGAAGATCGAGACGAACGCCCATAATCTCGCCGCCAAGCTCAAGGGTGACGATCAGGGCATGGCGCTCGACATCCAGGAAAATATCCTGCGCATATTCGAAGCGTGCAATTTCCAGGATCTCACCGGCCAGCGCATCCAGAAGATCGTCAACGTGCTGCGCTTTGTCGATGAGCGGGTCACGCAGATGATGGATATCTGGGGTGGCATGGAAGAGTTCGAACAGGTCAAGCCGGCGATGCGCGAGGAAGAGCTGGACGAGGAAGCTCATCTTCTCAACGGCCCGGCTCTGCCCGACGATGGTGGCCGCGCCAGCCAGGATATGATCGACGCCCTCTTCGATTGATCGCCTCGCGGCGCTTGCCGCCACGATGGATAGCGTTTATCCCCGCGCGTGAAGAGTGAGCGCGGGGATTAATGTCAAAAAAACCAGTGAAGCCACAGCGCCTGAAGGCGCGTCTGCCGCGTGGGCTCGCCGACCGCACGGCGGGTGAATTGCGCGCCACTGACGCCATGCTGGGCAAAATCCGCAAGGTCTATGAACTCTATGGCTTCGAGCCGGTCGAAACCCCGTTTATCGAATATACGGAGGGCCTCGGCAAATTCCTGCCCGATCAGGACCGCCCCAACGAGGGCGTCTTCTCCTTTCAGGATGATGACGAGGCCTGGCTCAGCCTGCGTTATGATCTGACAGCGCCTTTGGCGCGCTATGTGGCGGAGAATTTCGAGGCGCTGGCGAAACCTTATCGCAGCTATCGCCTCGGCTGGGTTTTCCGCAACGAAAAGCCCGGGCCCGGGCGCTTCCGCCAGTTCATGCAGTTTGATGCCGACACGGTGGGGTCAGCCTCGCCGGCGGCGGATGCTGAAATCTGCATGATGGCGGCGGACGCGCTGGAGGCGCTCGGCATTCCGCGCGGGCAATATGTGATCAAAGTCAACAACCGCAAGATTCTCGACGGGGTGATGGAGGCCATCGGCCTTGGCGGCGAGGAGAATGCCGGGCGTCGGCTGACTGTGCTCAGGGCGATTGACAAGGCGGATAAGTTCCCCTGGGAGGAGGTCACCAAGCTTCTCGGGTCTGGCCGGCTCGACGAGAGTGGCGACTTCACCAGGGGAGCAGGGCTGGCAGAAAACGAGATCGCAGCCATTCACGCCTATCTGCATGCGTGGGTGCAGGCCGAAGGCACTCAGATTTCTATCAGAATGGCAGCCCCTCAGATTGATCACTCCTTCTCCGCTATCGCGACCTATCGCGAGGGTATACATGAAATTCAGGAGATGTTTGGCTTGATACAAGCGGCCGGGTACGGTCCAGATCGCATCAAAGCCGATTTCTCCGTCGTCCGTGGCCTCGAATATTACACCGGCCCGGTCTTCGAGGCTGAACTTCTCTTCGAGGTGAAGGACGAGAAGGGCAATCCCGTGCGCTTTGGTTCAGTCGGCGGTGGCGGGCGTTATGACGGGCTGGTCGGTCGCTTCCGCCCTGAACCTGTGCCGGCAACCGGCTTCTCGATTGGCGTCTCGCGGCTTGCAGCAGCCTTGAAAGCCCTTGGCCGCCTTGACGGGCTGGATGCGCCCGGGCCGGTGGTGGTGACGGTCTTCGACAAGGATCGCCTTGCTGATTATCAGTCGATGGTGTCACGCCTGCGCGGCGCCGGCATTGCGGCTGAAATGTATCTCGGCTCGGCAGGTCTCAAAGCCCAGATGAAATATGCCGACCGGCGCAAAAGCCCCTGCGTCATCATTCAAGGTGGCGATGAAAAGGCCGCCGGTAAAATCCAGATCAAGGATCTCATCGAGGGTGCGAAGGCCGATGAGGCGATTGTGAGCCACACTGAGCGCAAAGAGCAGCGCCCGGCCCAGATCGAGGTGGACGAAAGTGCGCTGGTAGAGAGCGTGCAGGCCATCCTCGCCCGTCATTTTCGTGCTGCCGGCTGACGGGTTGCGCCGATGAAAACCCCGCCGCCTTCCATTGATCGCGACAGTTTTCTCAAGCCCTTCCTGGCGCTGGGATTTCAACCAAGCGAACCTGGCCTGCTGTTTCCAGCCGATCTCTTCATCGACCTCTCGGGAGAGGAATTGGGCAAGCGCCTGTTTCTCACCAGCGATGGCGAGGGACGCGATCTGTGCCTGCGCCCCGAACTCACCATTCCCGTCTGCATCGACCACATGGCCGCTGGCGAGCCGGCGCGGCGCGCGGATTATGTCTATTTCGGGCGCGCCTTCCGGCTGCGTACCGGACGATCCGGCGAATTCTGGCAGGGCGGGGTCGAGGCCATCGGCGCCACCGACCGCTCGGTGGAAGATGCGCGGCTGCTGGCGCTTGCCATTGACTGCGCCCGCCGCCATGGCATCGCCAAGCCGCAATTGCGCCTTGGCGATGTCGGCCTCTTTCGCAGCGTGCTTGAGGCGCTCGACCTGCCGGCCTCGTGGCGACGCAAGCTTGCCCGCGATTTTGGCCGCTCCGCCCTCATCGGCACCGACCTGACGCAACCAGCTGGGCCGAAACGACCGATATCGACCCATGCCGGGCTGATGTCCGCTCTCGATCGGAACGATCCTGAGGGCGCGCGCGCCCTGGTGGCCGATTTGCTGGCGCTGGGCGGTCTGAGCCCCGCCGGCGGGCGCGGCGTTGAGGACATCGCCGAGCGCTTTCTTGAGCGCGCGGAAAGCCGGAGGGCAGCAATCAGCCCGCCCGCCGACCTTGACCC
>JAKFVK010000143.1 GCA_021732205.1 Hyphomicrobiales bacterium
TCGACACGCCTGATGGGGGCCCGATTGCGGCTGAACTGAAACGTCGGGGCTGGGGTCTCGATGTGATCTGGACCACCCATCATCATGGCGACCACACGGCAGGCCATTTGCTTCTGAAATCGGCCTATAATTGCAAGATTATCGCGCCCAAGCGCGAATTTGCCAAGGTCCCCGGCGCCGACACAGCGGTAAGTGGCGGAGACGTTTTCAACTTTGCGGGCCGTCAGGTTGCCGTCATCGACACGCCCGGCCACACCAGCGGGCATATCACCTTCCACATTCCTGATGAGAATATCATGTTTGCGGGCGACACCTTGTTTGCACTGGGATGCGGGCGTTTGCTGGAAGACACACCGCAGGCGATGTGGACCTCACTGCAGAAACTGCGCGCGCTACCGCCGCACACCCAGGTCTATTGCGGCCATGAATATACCGAATCCAATGCCCGCTTCGCCCTCACCATCGAACCTGACAATCCGGCGCTCCAGGCGCGTACGGCGAAGGTTTTTGCGCAGCGCGCATCGTCCCTGCCAACGGTTCCCTCCAGTCTGGCCGAGGAGATCGCCACCAATCCCTTCCTGCGCGCCGACCATCCCGCGATTGCCGCACATCTCGGCATGACCGGCGAGGCATCCGACAAGGTGTTTGCGGAAATCCGCGCCCGCAAGGACCGTTTCTGAAGGCTTTTGCAGGCCGAGGACCGGCCCCATCCGACTGGAGACCGCCTGATGCCTGAGCTTACCCGCATCCGTCATTGGGAAGAGATCACATTCAACTCCTGGCCTGCGCTTGCCACCCTTTATGTCGATGGCTGGCTGGCGCGCTTTGCCAATGGCGTGACGGGGCGCTCGAATTCTCTGAACGCGCTGTATCCTGGCAAGCGCCCGCTTGATGATATTCTGGCGGAAGTCGCGCCCGCCTATGCCGCCCGCCATCTGCCGATGACACTGCGCCTGACGCCGCTCTGTCCGCCAGGGACAAAAGAGGCTGTAATCGCCAAAGGCTGGCGGATCGAAAAGGAAAGTCATGTTTTCGGCTGCGATGTGACCAGTCTGGTGATCGATCCTGCCGTTATCATGTCGTCTGTTTCGACTGCGGATTGGCGCAACGCCTATCAGCAGGCTAATCCACGCTTTGATGCCGCCGGCATGGAGACGCTGGCCAACATCCATGCGGCGCTTGTGCCGCGCGCTTCCTTCGCCACACTGATTGAAGAGGGCGAAAATCGCGCTCTTGGCATGGCGGTGGTCGAGCGGGAAACCGTCTCGCTGCATGAAATTGCAACCCTTGGCGCGGCGCGTGGACGCGGCCTTGGCAAACGGCTCGTCAGCTCGCTGCTTGCCTGGGGCGCGGCGCACGGCGCAAAGGAAGCGATCCTGCAAGTGCAGGCTGACAACACGCCAGCAATCAGGCTTTACCGCAGCCTCGGCTTTACCCGTCTCTATGATTATTGTTACGCAGTGGCATCCTGAGATTTGCGCGCCGCGATTATCGCGCCCAGCGTCACCAGCCCCATCGCAACCAGCACGGTTGGTGTCAGTGTCGCGCGCCCGAAGAGGGCGAGCAGCAGCGTCGAGATCACCGGCGTCGCGTAAGACAACACGCCCAGAAGCTGGATGTCGCCATGCTTCATCCCGACATCCCAGACATAGAAGGCAAGGCCTGTCGGAAAGAGACCAAGCAGCAGGATCGCCAGCCAGCCGGTGACATCGCCGGGCCACACCGTCGTCTCGAAACCGAGATGGGCGATCATCGCCAGCAAGGCCGAGACGAGACAGAAGCCAGCAATGCTGTCACTCGATACGGCACCCAGCAGGCGCGACAGCACCGAATAGCTCGACCAGATGACGGCACAGGTGAGGGCTGCCGCATAGCCCGTCGTGTAGGCACCGTCGGGCGAAAAGCCACCACCGCCGCTCACCAGCATGCCGGCGCCGAGAAAACCGAGCCCCGCGCCGATGACATGAACGGTCCGCAGATGCTGGCCCGGCAGGAATGACGACATCAGCACGATCAGCAACGGCCACAGATAGGCAATCAGGCTGGCATCCGCCGCCGGCGCCAGCTTCAGCGCCGTGAAATAGGCGAGGTGATAGCCAAACAGGCCGAAAATCCCGAGCGCCCAGGCGCGGCATGGCGCGCCAAGCGCCTTCCAGGCGCCAGGCCGCACCAGCCATGACAAGACCCCGATGAAGCCGCCGATGCCAAGTGTCATTGCGGTGAGCTGGAGAGGCGGAATACCGCTGGCCAGGCTCGTCAACGTCGCCAGCATCCCCCACATGGCAAGCGCCGCCACACCGCATGAGGTGGCAGCCCTTGTCGAGATGATTGTCATCGCAGTTGTATCAGCCGAAGAATTGTCCGCCGTTGGCGCTGATGGTGGAGCCGGTGATGAAACCTGCTTCATCGGCGGCGAGGAACACAACACAACGGGCGATTTCCTCCGGTGTCCCCAGACGACCGACGGGGATCTGAGGCACAATCTTGGTCTTGAGCACTTCCGGATCGATCGCCATCACCATTTCAGTCCCGATATAGCCGGGGCAGATGGCGTTGGCGGTGATGTTCTTGACCGCGCCTTCCTGTGCCAGCGCCCGCACGAAACCGATATCGCCAGCCTTCGCCGCCGAATAATTGGTCTGGCCCATCTGGCCCTTCTGGCCGTTGATCGACGAGATGACGATGACACGGCCGAAGCTGCGCGCGCGCATGCCCTCGATGACCGGCCGTGTCATGTTGAAGAGCGAATCAAGATTGGTGCGGATCACCGCTTGCCACTGATCCTTGGTCATGCGGTGGAGGAAACCATCACGCGTGATGCCGGCATTGTTGACGAGGACATCGATCGGCCCGACCTCTGCCTCGACCCTGGCGACACCGGCGGCACAGGCGTCGAAATCGCCCACATCCCATTTGAACACAGGAATGCCGGTGGCCTTGTTGAAGGCGGCCGCTGCCTCATCATTGCCGGCGTAATTGGCCGCGACCTTATAGCCTGCCGCCTGCAAGGCTTTTGAAATCGCTCCTCCGATGCCCCGGCTGCCGCCGGTCACGAGCGCTACACGTGCCATAGAATCCTCCCTGATCTTTTTCTTGGCGTAAATTTTCTTGGCGTAAACTTGTCTGCTGCCTCAGCGCGCGATGGTGAGCGCAATCCCCATGCCGCCACCGATGCAAAGGGTCGCCAGACCCTTTTTGGCGTTGCGCCGCCCCATTTCATGCAGGAGCGTGGTGAGGATGCGTGCGCCGGAGGCGCCGATGGGGTGGCCGATGGCAATCGCACCGCCATTGACGTTGACGATCGAGGTGTCCCAGCCGAGATCCTTGTTGACGGCGGCGGCTTGAGCAGCGAACGCCTCGTTTGCTTCGATGAGATCGAGATCGCCTGCCTTCCAGCCGGCTTTTTCCAGCGCCTTGCGTGAAGCCGGGATCGGGCCCGATCCCATCAGCGAGGGCTCGACGCCAACTGTTGCCCATGAGGCGATGCGGCCAAGCGGGGTGAGGCCGCGCTTTGCCGCCATGTCAGCCGACATCAGCACGAGCGCGGCTGCCCCGTCATTGATGCCCGAGGCATTGCCGGCGGTTACCGTGCCATCCTTCTTGAAGACGGCCTTCAATGCCCGCGCCGCATCCATGGTGGCGCCGTGGCGGATATATTCATCCTTGTCGACGGTGACGTCGCCCTTGCGCGTCTTGATGATGACGGGCGCGATCTCATCAACGAATTTTCCGGCCTTTTGCGCCGCTTCCGCCTTGTTCTGCGAGGCGGTGGCGAAGATATCCTGCTCCTCGCGGGTGATCTGCCATTTCTCGGCGACGTTTTCGGCCGTGACGCCCATATGGTAGCCATGGAAGGCGTCCCACAGCCCGTCGCGGATCATGGTGTCGA
>JAKFVK010000189.1 GCA_021732205.1 Hyphomicrobiales bacterium
ACCCCTGCCAAGAGCATCCATAAGGTCCGCGCGCTTTCATCAGGGCCCGTAGCTCAGTGGTAGAGCATTCGACTTTTAATCGAATGGTCGATGGTTCGAATCCATCCGGGCTCACCACTCCCCTTTTTTGTCTGGCTGCAGCCAAAGTCCGTGCGCTGGGCGAGCCTGAAGCTGTTCTCTCAGCGCCGCTGCCGACATCGGGCGCACGGTTGGCCAGACGAGCGCTTGCTCTGATCGTGATTGGCGCGTTTGATATTATCCATGCCGGCGCGACCGGTTATGCCTCTATCATCTTCATTCTCGCGCGGCTGGCGTGATCGCTTCCGATATGGCTTTCTTGCCGCAGATGATTTAGCACGCGCAATGATTCTGCCGTTCCGTTCATGACAGGAGACTTGGTTATGCCCAGCCCGACTATTCCGCATTTTCTCGTTCACAGCCCCAAGGACAATGTCGGCGTTGTTGTTGTCGAGGGCCTGCGGGCGGGAACGAAGATGAAAGGCGTCATCACCGAGACGGATACGCCGATCACCGGCAAGGCCAATCATGACATTCCGGTTGGCCATAAAGTCGCGCTGAAAGATATGAAGAAAGGCGACACCATCATCAAGTATGGCGAGGATATCGGCAAAGTTGTCGCCGATTTCAAAAAAGGCGACCACGTCCACGTCCACAACCACAAAACAAAGCGCTGGTGAGGCGGGTCAGGTATCAATTCTTATTCAAGACGATCACGGTTCAGGGCGACAAGGACGGATAGGATGGCCATCACAGCTGCAAAAAAACGGGGTTCTCCAGCAAAACACAGCAATTTGCATTTCACCGGTTGGCGCCGCGAGAATGGCCGCGTGGGGGTGCGCAATCATGTCATCATCCTGCCGCTTGACGATCTGTCGAACTCGGTGTGCGAAGCGGTCGCCAACAACATCAAGGGCACGATGGCCATCCCGCATGCCTATGGGCGTCTGCAATTCGGCAAGGATCTCGATCTGCATTTCCGCACGCTCATCGGCACCGGTTCCAACCCCAATGTCGCAGCGGTCGTCGTGGTCGGCATCGAGGATGGGTGGACGAAGCGCGTGGTAGACGGCATTGCCAAGACCGGCAAACCGGTGGTGGGCTTTGGCATAGAAGGCCATGGCGACATCGCCACTATCGCCAAGGCGTCCTACAAGGCGAAGGAATTCGTGCAGTGGGCATCCGAATTGAAGCGCGAGGAATGCGGTATCGCTGATTTGTGGGTATCGACGAAGTGCGGTGAGAGCGACACGACAACCGGCCTCTCCTCCTGCCCTACTGTCGGCAACATGTATGACAAGCTCATCCCCAAGGGCATTTACGGCGTGTTTGGCGAAACCTCGGAGATCACCGGGGCAGAGCACATATGCCGTGAGCGGGCGATCAACAAAAGCGTTGCCGACAAATGGTACAAGATGTGGAAGGCCTATCAGGAGGAAGTGATCGAAGCCCACAAGGACGGCGATCTCTCCGAGAGCCAGCCGACCAAGGGCAATATTGCCGGCGGATTGTCGAGCATCGAGGAAAAGGCGCTGGGCAATCTCGAAAAAATCGGCCGGCGCTGCCGCTATATCGATGCGCTCGACGCAGCCGAGGCTCCCGCCAAGGGCGCGGGGCTCTATTACATGGACACCTCCTCTGCGGCCGCTGAATGCGTGACGCTGATGGCGGCAGGCGGGTGGGTGGTGCACACCTTCCCGACCGGTCAGGGCAATGTCATCGGCAATCCGATTGTTCCGGTGATCAAGATTTCAGGCAACCCGAAAACGCTTCGCACCATGCCTGAGCATATCGATGTGGATGTGACGGGCGTGTTGCGCCGCGACCAGACGCTCGATACCGCCGGTGATGCGTTGATCGATATGATCATCCGCACCTGTAATGGCCGCCTGACGGCTGCCGAAGCGCTCGGTCACCGCGAGTTTTCGATGACGAAGCTGTATCGCAGCGCGTGACGTTGGCGGTATCGCTTGATTACCGTCGCACTGACCGATGCTGGAGGCTGCATGCACGGCTCCGGCATCGGCCATCATGGCATGACCGACCCTGAGTTGCCGCATGGCGTCGATTTTATGTAATTTTGCGCTGGCATATCGGTTTTCCGGCGATTAGCGTCCGGGTCTGATGTCCATCTGGCCAAACAATCCGTCGTTGCGACCGGTCGGACCGCGCTTGCTGATCATTGCCTGCGGGGCGCTGGCGCGCGAGTTGAACATGCTGCGGCGCGCTGATTGCCGAATGGTGTTTGATGTCACCTATGTTCCAGCCATCCTGCACAATCGACCGGAGCACATTGCGAGCGCCGTCAAAGCGCGGATCGACGCAGTGCGCGGGCGCTATCACCGTATTTTTTGCGCCTATGGCGATTGCGGCACGGGTGGCGCGCTGGACGAACTGTTACGTGCAGAAGGGATCGACAGATTGCCCGGCGCGCATTGCTATGAGTTTATCGCCGGTAGTCAGCCGTTTTTCGCCTTGATGAGCGAGGAGATCGGCAGCTTTTTCCTCACCGACTATCTGGCCCGCCATTTCGAGCGCCTGGTGTGGCAAGGCCTTGGTCTTGATCGCCATCCCGGTTTGCGTGACGATTATTTCGCGCATTACAGGCGCGTCGTTCATCTCGTGCAGGCGCCGGATAAGGCAGTTTCGGACAAAGCTGCGGGCGCTGCCCGGAAACTCGCCCTGCCCTTGAAAACAATCTTCACCGGGCTTGAGTTGCTGTCCTCGCATCTTGAGGCGGCGAGCATTGCGTCCCCCCATGGCTGAGCTGACGGTGATCTACTGGCGCGATATTCCAGCCCAGCTGATCGCGCGCGCGGGACGCGCCAGCGCCAAACGCGAACTCGCTGCCCGCTTCCACGAAGCGATCGATCACGCCGCAATGCGAAGTGGTGCCAAGGATTCAGATGCCTATCTGTCGGCGTGGCGACGCGGGACGCCATCGCCCTGCGGGGAAGACCTTGAAGCAGCGGTCGCAGCCGCGTTGCACCAGATCGAGGATGACTACGATCGCGCGCGTCTGCAGCGCCTCGTGCAAAACGGCGGGCTGGATCACCCGCCGCCAGCAACTGAGCCGCTGGTGTTCTTTGCGCCGTCGGGCAAGCGCGGTCGCATGGCCATCGGCACGACCGTGCTCAACGCGGCAAGATCACTTGGCGTTGATCTTGATTCCGTATGTGGCGGGCGAGGTATCTGCGGGCGCTGCCAGATTGAAATCCAGCATGGTCACGACGCCAAGCTTGGCATTTCATCACAAGCAGATCATTGCAGCGCGCCTAATGCCGTTGAAGCGCGCTACCGCAGCGCGCGGGGGATGGCCGCGTCCCGTCGCCTGGGATGCCAAAGCGAAATCACCGGCGATCTGATCGTTGTCGTTCCCGAAGACAGTCAGGTTCACCGCCAGATCGTGCGCAAGAAAGCCTCTGATCAGGCGATCATCGTTGACCCTGTCGTTCGGCTGCACTTCATCGAGGTCGAAGAGCCATCGCTCGACATGCCGCGCTCGGATGTCGATCGCCTGCGCGCGGCGTTGCGCGCACAATGGGCAATAGGCGACGTCATCCTGCCGCTGCCGCTTCTGGCGCATCTGTCATCGCTGCTGCGTGCTGGCGGCTGGAAAGTGACCGTGGCACTGCGCCATGGCCGCGAGATCGTTGCGATTTATCCGGGCCTTAAAGAACAGATCGCCGGCATTGCCGTCGATATCGGTTCGACAACCCTTGCGGCTCATCTGTGCGCGTTGGGCGATGGGAAGGTGCTTGCGTCAGCGGGCGTCATGAACCCGCAGATCCGTTTTGGCGAAGATCTCATGAGCCGCGTCTCGTATGCCATGATGA
>JAKFVK010000033.1 GCA_021732205.1 Hyphomicrobiales bacterium
TGTCCGCGAGATGATCGAGGCGGCGGGCAGCCAGTTGCGCTACCTCCCACCCTACAGTCCCGACTTCAACCCCATCGAGAACGCTTTTGCCAAGATCAAGGCATTGCTCCGAAAGGCCGCAGAGCGCTCCGTCAGCGGTCTGTGGGACGCTATCGGACGGATCATCGATCTCTTCCCCGCAGACGAATGCGCCAACTACTTCAAGGCCGCCGGCTACGATGCAACCTGATCGGATTCCGCTCTAATCTTCCAGACTTTGCCTGACCGTGTCGAGGTCACCCACAGTTGCCAGCAGACGCTCGGCGAGTTTCTGGCGCAGATCAACGGCGCTGCGCGGAAATTCCTCAAGGATACGTCGATAGGCGCTGCGCGGCAGTCGCAACAGGGTGGTCGCGGTCTCGGCGCGCACGGTCGCGGCATGCTGTGTGGGCGTGATCAAAGCGGATTCTCCTAACAGAGCGCCAGCTTGCGCGGTCTCGCGGCGTTTCGTCTGTCCGGCGCGCACGCTGGTGATCGACACCTGCCCCTCAAGGATCAGATAGGCCGCATCCGCCGCCTCACCCTGATCAAACAGGATATTGCCTGCCGATAAGTCCTTGCGCTCTGCCGCAAACGCCAGCATGCGCAAGGCCTCGCGTTCAAGAACGGCGAAGACCAGATGTTCGGACAAGAGCTGAAGGGGAATGTCGAGAGCCATCAGTTCACGGAACGAGCTTGTAGCCGCCGCCCTCCGTCACCAGGATTTCCGCCCGCGATGGATCAATCTCGATTTTCTGCCGCAGGCGATAGATATGGGTTTCAAGCGTATGCGTCGTTACCCCGGAATTATATCCCCATACTTCGGCAAGTAATGTATCGCGCGTCACCGGTTTGTCGCCCGCGCGGTAAAGATATTTGAGGATCGCTGTTTCCTTCTCGGTAAGCCTGACCTTGGATCCCTTGGGATCGATCATGAGCTTGCCTGCCGGGCGAAATGTATAACCGCGCACCTGAAAGACCGCATCCTCGCTTGCTTCATGCTGGCGCAACTGCGCCCGCAGGCGCGCCAGCAGAACGGCAAACCGGAACGGCTTGGTGATGTAGTCGTTGGCGCCCGAATCAAGGCCGAGGATCTGATCTGCGTCCGAAATATGGCCCGTCAGCATGATGACCGGTCCCTTGAAGCCATTCTTGCGCATCAATTTGCAAGCCTCACGGCCATCCATGTCAGGCAATCCCACATCAAGCACCACGAGACTGATGTCGCCGGCCTTCATGGCCTGCACAGCCTTCGCGGCGGTATCAGCGGTGGTGACGAGAAATTCCTCGTGCAATGCCAATTGCTCGGCAAGCGCATCACGCAGATCGTTATCGTCGTCGACCAGGAGAATCCGTGTCTGCATTGCTGATCCCGTTGCTAGCTGGGTCCGTCGAATCACTGATGGTGGACGGATACCTCAATTTACCTAAACTGCCGTGGCATGTCTTTCCCGGTCGATCCCTTAGCATAACCGGACAAACACAGCAGGAAAATAGATGCAGGGAAAGCATCTCTTGACGCGCAGCGCGCGCCACGCGGGAAAGCACAGGGCAAAGCCATCGCGCTGTTTGTCACTCATTCATGTTGCGGTGTCTCCTGGCGAACGCCGTCGCGGGACGGTGATCGCCGGCGCCATTCGCGTGCCATGCGCGCTCGGGCGCGGCGGCGCCCAGATCAAATGGCGCGAGGGCGACGGGCGAACGCCGCTTGGCCTTTTTTCCCTGAGGACCATCCATTACCGCGCTGATCGCGTGCCTGTTCCAGGCGGCCGCCTGCCAAAACGCGCCGTGGGCGCGGGCGACTGGTGGTGTGACGTGGTATCTGATCGCCGCTATAACCGTCTGGTGCGGGATCGCCCACCACCACCGGCCAGCGAGGAGCGATTGCGCCGGCGCGACAATCTATATGATATCATCGTCGAAATCGGCTTCAATGACCGCCCCGTGGTACGCGGCAAGGGGAGCGGTATCTTCTGGCATGTGGCGCGGCCAGCCTTCTCGCCAACCGCGGGCTGTATTGCCACCAGCCTCGCGGCCCTGCAGCGCATCCTGCCCTTCATCGGGCCTCATACACGGATCAGGATTGGCTGACGGGCGCACGAGAGCCGAAAAGCGCGCTACCGACGCGCACATGGGTGGCTCCGCACCAGATCGCCTGCTCGTAATCGCCGCTCATGCCCATTGAGCACACCGCCAGGCCCGCCTCATCCGCCATCCGGGTCAACAGTGCGAAATGGGGCCCGGGAGGCTGGGTGGCCGGCGGGATGCACATGAGGCCGGAAATGCTCAGCCCATGGACATCGCGGCAGCGAGCGAGAAATGACGGCGCCTCATGCGGGGGAATGCCGGCCTTTTGCGGCTCTTCGCCTGTGTTCACCTGAACGTAGAGGGCGGGGCACCGGGTCGTCTTGGCCATCTCTTTGGCGATCTCGCCGGCAAGCCGGTCCCGGTCCACCGTCTGGATGACGTCAAACAAAGCGAGCGCCTCGCGCACCTTGTTGGTCTGCAACGGACCGATCAGATGAAGTTCGATGTCAGTGAACGCTGTGCGCAGCTGCAGCCATTTGCCAGCCGCCTCCTGCACGCGATTTTCGCCAAAAATACGTTGGCCGGCACGAAGAAACGGCTCGATTGCCGCCTCATCAAAGGTTTTTGAGACCGCAATGAGGCGCACCGAACCTGAAGGGCGGGTGCAGAAGCGCTCCGCTTCGGCAATCTTGGCCATTATCCGCCGCAGATTGTCAGCTGCGCTGTCACCCATTTTGATCCCTCCGTTGCGGCGTTTTCTGCCCGACACGACGCTCAGACGTTGATCTTGCTGCCTGCCTGCGCCAAGGTCCGCCACCCGACACGGCAGTTTTTACGAATCACGGACCAACCTCGTATGGCAAGCGAACGATATAACGCCAAGGATGTCGAACCGCGCTGGCAGAAGCTGTGGGCGGAGCGTGAGATTTTTAACACGCGCAACGATGATCCACGGCCGAAATTCTATGTGCTTGAGATGTTCCCCTACCCCTCCGGGCGCATCCATATGGGCCACGTGCGCAACTATACGATGGGCGATGTGCTGGCGCGCTACAAGCGGGCGCGCGGCTTTGCCGTTCTGCATCCCATGGGATGGGACGCCTTCGGGCTGCCAGCCGAAAACGCGGCCATGCAGAACAAGGTTCATCCCCGCGAATGGACGTATGCCAACATCGCCACCATGCGCGACCAGCTCAAATCCATGGGGCTGTCGCTGGACTGGTCGCGCGAACTCGCGACCTGCGATCCGAATTATTACCGTCACCAGCAGAAAATGTTTCTTGATTTCTGGAAGGCCGGCCTCGTCGACCGCAAGCAGTCGAAAGTCAACTGGGATCCTGTCGATCAGACGGTGCTGGCCAATGAACAGGTGATTGATGGGCGCGGCTGGCGCTCCGGCGCCGAGGTTGAACTGCGCGATCTCACCCAGTGGTTCTTCAAGATTGCCGAGCAGTCGGATGTTCTGCTCGAAGCGCTGGATAGTCTGGAGCGCTGGCCGGAAAAAGTCCGCACCATGCAGCGCAACTGGATCGGCAAGTCGGAAGGCATGCTGGTGCGCTTCGCGCTCGAGCCAGCAGGCGCGCCAGCAGGCGAGCGCGAACTGACCTGCTTTTCAACCCGCATCGACACGCTGTTTGGCGCCAGCTTCATGGCGATCGCCCCCGACCATCCCCTGGCCGCCAAGCTTGCCAGGGATAATCCTGCTCTCGCCGCCTTCATTGACGAGTGCCGGCGCATCGGCACCTCTGAATCGGCGATTGAAACCGCTGAAAAACAAGGGTTTGACACCGGTCTGCGGGTCCA
>JAKFVK010000278.1 GCA_021732205.1 Hyphomicrobiales bacterium
CCTCCCTCACTTTGCCTGACCGCAAGCGCCTCGAAGTGGCGCGCGCCCTTGCCACATCGCCGCGCCTGCTGCTGCTTGACGAGGTGATGGCCGGCCTCAGGCCGAGCGAGATTGATCGCATCGTCGCTATCCTGCGCAATGTCGCTGCAACGGGCGTTACGCTACTCCTGATCGAACATGTCATGCGCGCGGTCGCTGCCCTTGCCGACCATGTCCATGTTCTCAACCATGGCGCGACCATTGCCGCCGGGCGCCTTGAAGAGATTGCCCGCCACCCCAAGGTGATTGAAAGCTACCTTGGAACGGAGGCTGCCAGCTGATGCTCAGCATTCGCAACCTCTCTGTTTTCTATGGCGATGCGCAAGCATTGGATAACGTCTCGCTCGACGTCCCCTCCGGCAGCATCACGGCCATCGTCGGGGCTAACGGCGCGGGCAAGACCACGCTCATCCGCACCATCGCCGGCATGCTGAGCGCAGCTTCGGGCGACATCAGCTACAAGGAGCGCATCATCACCGGCCTTCCTGGCCATCAGGTGTGCGATCTTGGCATCGGCCAGGTCGCCGAGGGTCGCCAGGTTTTTCCGACGCTGACGGTCGAGGAAAACCTCGCGATGGGCGCCATGCTCCCGCGCGCCCGCGCCAGCAGGAAGCGCAATCTTGAGCGCGTCTACACCATGTTCCCGCGCCTCAGCGAACGGCGCCGGCAGAATGCCGGCACGATGTCGGGCGGAGAGCAGCAGATGCTGGCAATCGGCCGCTGTCTGATGGGTGAGCCGGAACTGATCATGTTCGACGAGCCCTCGCTTGGCCTCTCGCCTGCCCTGGTCAGCGACATGCTCGCCACCATCGGCAGCCTCAGCCAATCGGGATTGACCTGCATTCTGGTTGAACAGAACGTCGCGCAATCGCTGAAGCTGTCGGCATATGCCTACGTGCTGGAGAATGGGCGCATCGTCCTCTCCGGCAGCGGCGCGGCGGTGCTGGGCGATGACCGGGTGCGGCAGGCCTATCTCGGGTTGTAGCCAGGCTGATATTGACCGGCGCGATAACGCGCATCACAGTCATCTGCCAACTCGTACGCTGCGGAGCCGGACCCATGAAAATCGCCCTGATCCAGATGAATTCGGTTTCCGACAAGGTCGCCAACATCACCGAGGCAAGCCGCCTCATCGACCAGGCAGTGGCCAGTGAAAAACCCGACTGGGTTCTCCTGCCCGAGCATTTCAACTGGGCCGGCGGCGGCACGAAGGACAAAATTGCCCACGCCGATCAGGTGCCAGGCGGAGAGGCCTATGAAGCCATCCGCCAGCTTGCCATCCGCCACCGCATCTGGATCCATGCCGGCAGTTTGCTGGAGGCCATACCCGGCGAGGAGCGCGTCTACAACACCACCTGCGTCTTCAACCGTGACGGCAAGGAAGTGGCGCGTTACCGCAAGATCCATCTTTTCGATATCGTTACGCCCGACGGCGTCGAATACCGTGAATCCGCCACCATTCGCGGCGGCCGAGACATCGTTACCTATGATTGCGAGGGTTTCCGCATCGGCTGCACCATCTGCTACGATCTGCGCTTTGCTGAACTCTTCCAGGCTCTTGTGGATGCCGGCGCCAAC
Organism: Hyphomicrobiales bacterium; assembly: GCA_021732205.1. GTDB lineage: Bacteria > Pseudomonadota > Alphaproteobacteria > Rhizobiales > UBA4765 > Raskinella. The sequence continues at coordinate 1,618 of JAKFVK010000278.1, forward strand.
GTCATCGCTGTACCCTCAAGCTTCACCGTCCAGACCGGCAAGGATCACTGGGACGTGCTGTTGCGTGCGCGCGCCATCGAAACGCAGGCCTATGTGCTTGCTGCCGGTCAATGCGGTTTCTTCACCTCCGCGCGCGGCGACAAGCGTTTGACATACGGTCACTCGCTGGCTGCCGATCCGTGGGGGCATGTCATCGCCAAGGCGTCCGACGGGCCAGGCATCGTCACCGCCAGGCTCGACAAGGCGATGATCGAGCGGGTGCGCCGCGACATGCCCGTTGACCAGCACCGCATCATCGGTCGCGAAGCCATGAAGTCACGGTTGATTGCGGCGGAATAGGCTTCAGTCAGTGCCTGACACCTGCCCATTATCAATCCGCACAATGCGCTGGGCGAGCTGGCGCACCTCTTCCTCGGCATGCGACACATAGAGCATCGGTACGCCACCCTCGTCAGCAAGACGCCGGAGATAGGGCAGGATATCATGCTTGCGGGCCGCATCAAGCGAAGCAAGCGGTTCATCGAGGAGCAGCAGACAAGGCTTGCCGAGGAGCGCCCGCCCGATGGCAACCCGCGCCGCCTCACCCCCTGAAAGCGTTGACGGCCTGCGCTTCAGCAGACGTCCAATATCGAGCAGCGCCGTCACCCGCTCCATCTCGGTTGCCTGCCTTGGAAGGCCAAGTGCGCGCCGCCCGTAATCAAGATTGGCAGCGACATTCAGATGTGGGAAGAGCCGTATGTCCTGAAAAACATAACCGATGCGTCGGCGATGGGACGGCAGGTTAATTCCAGCATGGCTGTCAAAGAGCGCTCGCCCCTCAACCACGATCCGCCCGCGCTCAGGCCTAATCAGGCCCGCAACAAGGCTGAGCAGTGTCGTCTTGCCGGCACCCGACGGGCCGAAGATCGCCGTTACCCGCTCGCCCAATCGCAGGTTGATATCCAGATTGAAGGAGCCAAGCCGCTTTTCAACCGCGATTTCAATCATGGGACAGCCGTCTGCCCGAGGCCTCACGCCGCGACAGGACATCCGAGGCAAGCAGCGCCAGAAAGGAAATCACCAGCGACACGGCAGCCAGGCGCAAAGCGCGCGCTTCGCCACCGGGAATATCAATCAGCGTGTAGATGGCGGTTGCAATCGTCTGGGTCTCGCCCGGAATATTCGAGACGAAGGTGATTGTTGCACCAAATTCACCGAGCGCCTTGGCGAAGGCAAGGATAAAACCGGCGAGTATCCCCGGAAAGGCAAGCGGCAAAGTGATGGTCAAAAACCGCCAGAAAGGCCCAGCCCCCAGAGTAGAGGCTGCCTGCTCAAGGCGCGTCTCAGCGCTCTCGAACGCCAGCCTGATCGCACGCACCATCAGCGGGAACGCCATGACCGCGGCGGCCAGTGCCGCGCCCGTCCAGCGGAACGCCAGCACGATGCCGAACTGCTCAAGCCAGGCCCCAATCACGCCCTTGCGCCCGAAGAGAATCAGCAGTGCATAGCCGGTGACAACCGGCGGCAGGACCAGCGGCAGATAGACCAGCGCATCAAGCAGTGCCTTGCCGGGGAAGTTGCGCCTTGCGAGCAAATAGGCGACAGCGATGGCAACGGGCAGCGCGCACAAGCATGCAACCAGCGCCACCCTTAGCGTCAGCGTAACCGCCGTCCATTCCTCGCTGCTGAGGCCCATCAGGTGCCTGCCGGTTCGTACCGCCTAGGCGCGGCTGTCGAAGAGATAGCGGAAGCCATAACGCTCGAACAGGGTTCTGGCGGCAGGCGTGGTAAGAGAGGCAAGGAAAGCATCAGCGCCTGCGCTGCCCTGCCGGGTTTTGGCGATGGGGTAGAGAATGGGCGCATGGCTCGCCGGATCAAAACGCCCGATGATCTTGACCTTGCTCTCAGCCATCGCGTCAGTCGCATAGACAATGCCAAACCCCGCTTCACCACGCGCCACCAGCGCCAAGGCTGCCCGCACATTGGCAGCAAACACCAGCTTCTTTTCACTCTTGGTCCAGAGGCCAAGATTTTCAAGCGCCTGCCTCGCATAGCGGCCAGCAGGGACGCTTGAGGGTTCCGCAATAACCATCCTCCCGTTACCGATGAGACCATCAAGATCAAGGCCGCTATCAAGCGTCAGCCGCTGCGTGCTGTCAGCGCCCCCGATCATCACAAGGCTGTTGCCAAGCAGCGTGCGGCGGCTTTGTTTTTCGATATGACCGCCGTGCT
>JAKFVK010000250.1 GCA_021732205.1 Hyphomicrobiales bacterium
TCACGTGAAAATCGATAAGTCACGAAAATGACGTCAAAAACTCTGTCGGTGATCCCCACTGAGGTAACTGATTTGACCGCTGCTCGCAAGACGACCGGTTACGGATGGGGCTTGGCGCATGATGGCCTGACCGGGGGACAACTATGCGGCCTGATCTTTGATACGCGCGAGGCTTTCGCTCTGCCCCAGCGCCTCCAGAACATCAAAAATTCCCGGCGACATCGCGCGACCCGTCAATGCGGCCCGCAGAGGCTGGGCAATCTGGCCGAGCTTCAGGCCGGTCGTTTCGACATGAGATTTAAGCCTTGCTTCAATGGTGGCGGCATCGAACGGAGAAATGCTTTCAAGAACCGGAACGATGGCGCTGAGGCGACCACGGCCATCGCTGTCGAGCAGCCGGGCTGCCTTCTCATCTGGCCTGAGGGGGCGGGGTGCCACCATGAAGGACGCCATATCAAGCAGATCATTCAGCGTTTTTGCCCGCTCCTTGAGGCCGGGCAGGGCTTTGAGGAAGCGGCGCCTGAATTCATCCGTCCAGGCCGCGAGAAAGGCCGGGCCAGCCGGCAGATGGGGAAGGGCCTGCTCGATCGTCTCGAGAAGTTGCTCATTGCTGGTCGTGCGGATGTAATGGCCGTTGACATTTTCAAGCTTGGCAACGTCAAAGCGCGCCGCCGACTTGCCGATAGCCGGCAGGGTGAACAGCCGCGTCATGTCATCGGTTGAGAAGATTTCGTCGTCCCCATGGCTCCAGCCCAGCCGCACGAGATAATTGCGCAACGCTTCCGGCAAGTATCCCATGGCGCGATAGGCATCGACGCCAAGCGCGCCGTGACGCTTCGACAATTTGGCGCCGTCAGCCCCGTGGATGAGCGGAATATGCGCCATTTGCGGCACCACCCAGTCAAGCGCCCGGTAAATCTGGATCTGGCGCGCGGCGTTGGTCAGATGGTCGACACCGCGAATGATATGGGTGACGTTCATGTCGTGATCATCGACAACCACTGCGTGCATATAAGTCGGGTTACCGTCCGAGCGCAGCAGCACCAGATCGTCGAGATCCTTGTTTGGAATGACGACGCGCCCCTGGACGATGTCATCGACGATTGTTTCGCCGTCGCGCTCGGCCTTCAGGCGGATGACGGGTTCGACGCCTGCGGGTGCTTCGGCGGGACCGCGATCGCGCCAGCGGCCATCGTAGCGTGGCGGGCGCCCTTCGGCGGTGGCGCGCTCGCGCATTTCGTCGAGTTCCGCAGCCGTGGCATAGCAGCGATAGGCGCGACCTTTGGCGAGCATGTCATGTGCCACCTGGCGATGGCGCTCGGCGCGTGCGAATTGATAGATGGTGTCGCCATCCCAGTTGAGACCAAGCCAGGTAAGCCCGTCGAGAATGGCTGAAATAGCTTCCGGGGTTGAGCGCTGGCGGTCGGTGTCCTCGATACGCAAAAGCATTTTACCGCCGGTTGCGCGGGCGAAAAGCCAGTTAAAGAGTGCGGTCCGCGCGCCACCGATGTGAAGAAACCCGGTGGGTGAGGGGGCAAAACGCGTAATGACAGCATCGGACATCGGCTCATCCACAAGCAAAAGAATCGTTTCGCGGCTGGCTGCCGCGCGGTTTCGAGGTCTGGTAGCATGAGAAAGGACGAATTCGAAGATAAGGCAATCGGCCAGTGCAGTCAGGGGCGCGTCCGGTCAGTGTAGCAGGTCTGGCGAAAGCGCTGGGCGTTGAGGCGCGACAACGCTGGCATGCTCTTGACTGGCGCCGGTTCGTTGCCGCGCAGTGGCATATCGAAACGGCTTATGGCCGCCCGGCGCTCTGGCTGGCACCAGCAATGGCGATCGGGGTGCTGGTGCACCTGGCGCTTCCCGCCCATCCGCCTGCCATGCTCCTCTATCCGCTGATTGGTGTAGCGCTGGCGCTTGGCTTTGCCATGCGCGATCTGCCGCATCTGGCCAATGTCGGATTTATCCTGGCGGCGCTGGCTGGCGGGCTTCTCAGCACGGATCTCTCCATCCGCCTGGTTGATGGTCCGCGCATCGAGAGCGTGATCCCGAAGGCGACGGTTACGGGATATGTCCGCCGGATCGAAGCGCGGTCGGAAAAGGCGCCGCGTCTGATGATCGAGATTGTCAGTATCAGCGCCAAGGCAGCGCCACCGCGGCGACTGATCGCGGTCGGGCGCTCGCTTGCCGGACTGAAGATCGGGCAGGCCGTCGCCTTTTCGGCGCGTCTTGCTCCGTTGCCATTGCCAACGCATCCCGGCGCTTATTCTTCCGGCTTTGCCGGATTTTTTGATCGTGTCGGCGGTTATGCGTTTGTCAGCGGCAAACCGCAGATCATCGATCTGCCGCAACCGGGGATTCGTTTGCGTGTGGCGCTGGCCGTCGAGGCCTGGCGGACGCGGATGACGATGACGATCGTGGAGCGTCTGGGCGAAAAACTCGGGCCGATCGCGGCGGCACTGGTGACCGGGCAGCGTACCGCCATTCCTGATGACATCAATCGCGAGTTCAATGCATCCGGCCTTCTCCATGTCCTGTCGATTTCAGGGCTGCACATGGCGCTGGTTGCGGGTGGAGCATTCTGGCTGGTAAGGGCCGTTCTGGCGGGTTTTGGCCCGCTGGCGCTGCGTCTGCCGTTGAAAAAGATCGCGGCGGTGGTGGCACTGGTGACGGCTGCGTTCTACGAGGTGGCGTCAGGGGCGGAGGTGGCGACGACCCGCTCTTTTATCATGATCTGCATCGTTTTCACCGCAGTCCTGCTGGACCGGCCAGCACTGACGATGCGCAATCTGGCTTTGGCCGCCCTGATATTGCTCGCCTATCACCCCTCATCCCTCATTTCTCCGAGCTTCCAGATGTCATTTGCAGCAACCGCGACGCTGATTGCTGTCTATGAGCACAAATTGCTACCGCGCTTGGCGACGCAAGAGCAGTCCCGCGGGTTGCGCTTTGCCAGCCGCTTCGCCGAAGCGGTGCTGGCAACTGCCATCGTCAGCATTCTGGTTGAGATCGCCATGCTGCCGATCACCCTCCATCATTTCCATCGCATCGCCTGGTTCGGCGTCGTTGGCAATGTGCTGGCGATGCTGATCGTCGACATTTTCGTCATGCCGATGGCGGTGCTAACGCTCATCATGCTCAACATCGGCCCGGCGGGCTTTGCCATTGACGCGCTCGGGTTTGGCGTGGCGCGTTTGCTTGATATCGCGCGTTTTGTTGCTGCCTTTCCCCACGCCACATCATTGCTGCCCGGCTTCAGCGTCGCGGCCATGCTCTGTGCGGTTTTCGGCACCATGTGGATGTGCTTCTGGAAGACCAGCATCGCCCTTTTCGGCATGGTTTTTTATCTGGCTGGCGTCGCTCTATGGCTCATCGAGCCACAACCTGATCTCTATGTGTCGGCCAGCGGCCGGCTTGTCGCAGTCCGCGATGGCGGATCTATCCTGCGGGCCGATGGTGCGCCGGCTGACCGATTTGCACTGTCGCGCTGGCTGGAGGCAGATGGCGATACGCGCCAGCCTGAGGCGGCGGCACTGAGCGATGGCAGGCGATGTGACGCGCTGGGTTGTACGCTGCCTCTCGGTCGTGATCATCTGGTGGCGATAGCCAAGACACCTGAGGCGGTGGAGGAGGATTGCCGCCGTGCCGATATCCTGCTCATTCCCGATGGTGTGGCGCCGTCTTCATGTGCCTTTCCACGCCTGATCCTCGACAGTCAGGCGATCCGCAAGGCTGCAGGAATGGTCATCTACTGGCGCAACGGTCAGCCGCGCATCGTATCGAATGCGCAGACTTGCGGTGAGCGAGCGTGGTGTC
>JAKFVK010000039.1 GCA_021732205.1 Hyphomicrobiales bacterium
TCTCGTGACCGGAGCGGCCGGCTTTATCGGCTTCCATGTCGCTTCAGCCTTGCTTGCGCGCGGCGATGAGGTCGTGGGCATCGATAATCTTGATGACTATTACGATCCGGCATTGAAGCGGGCACGATTGGCGCAGCTCGAGGGCCGGGCCGGATGGTCATTCCAGGCCATGGATATCGCGGACGGCACCCGTATCAGCGCGCTCTTCGCATCGTTTCGCCCGCACCGTGTGGCGCACATGGCCGCCCAGGCCGGTGTGCGCTATTCCCTCAGCAATCCCCAGGCCTATGTGGCGTCGAATTTCAGTGGCTTCCTGCCCATCCTTGAGGGCTGTCGCCATAATGGCGTCGAGCATCTGGTCTACGCCTCCTCAAGCTCGGTTTATGGCGCCAATACGCGCCAACCCTTCAGCGTCTCGCACAATGTCGATCATCCGCTGAGCCTTTATGCCGCCTCCAAGAAGGCCAATGAGCTGATGGCGCACAGCTATAGCCATCTCTACCGGCTGCCCGCGACAGGATTACGTTTCTTTACCGTTTACGGGCCGTGGGGCAGGCCGGACATGGCGCCCTACATCTTTACACAAAAGATCCTGGCTGGCGAACCCATCGACGTCTTTAACGCAGGACATCACGCGCGCGACTTCACCTATGTCGATGATATCGCCGAGGGCGTCGTGCGCGCGCTCGACCGGCCGGCACAGCCCTCGCCAACCTGGTCGGGCGATGATCCCGATCCCGCCACCTCAACGGCACCGTGGCGCATCTACAATATCGGTAACAGCCAGCCGGTGGCACTGATGGACTTCATTGCCGAAATTGAAACGGCCTGCGCCCGTCAGGCAAAAATCAATTTCCTGCCCATGCAGCCTGGCGATGTGGCCGAGACAAGCGCCGACGTATCAGCGCTTCAGCGTGACATCGGCTTCCAGCCCGGCACCCCTATCCGGGAAGGAATAGGGAAATTCGTTGCCTGGTACCGCGCCTATCACGGCATTTAAGCAAACCGACCGTGACAGGATCGCGCTAGATCTTGCCGAGGCATCAGGGACTGTGCGCCATTTTCGCGGAATGGTGCTTTTTCAGCATGTAGCCGGCGATGACCACAAAGACAGCGCCGGCGATCTGGGCTGGAAGATGGTCGATATGAAGCCCGGTTGCACCGATAACGCCGACATCGCGCACCAACAATTCTCCCGCAATCCAGCCGAGTAACGCCGCACCCGCCCACACGAGGATCGGAAAGCGGTCGATGATCGCCGTCAGCAAGGTCGAACCGACGATGACAAGCGGAACGCTGAGCAGAAGGCCAAAGACGATCAAACGAATATCGCCATTTGCCGCAGCCGCAATCGCCACAACATTGTCGAGGCTCATGACGATATCAGCGATGGTAACGGTCTGAACCGCCTTCCACAGCGAGGAATGGCCGGCGACAGAATCCGCATCCGGTTCTTCCGGAACAACAAGCTTCACGGCGATCCACAGAAGGAGCAGCGAGCCGACAGCCGTGATCCAGGGGAGACCCAGAAGCTGGGTTGTCATGAATGTGAATATAATGCGCAGGAGGACCGCTGCGCCCGCCCCTAGCGCAATGCCGATCTTACGTTGTTCAGCCGGCAACCCGCGGCAGGCAAGTGCAATCACCACTGCATTGTCGCCGGAGAGCAGGATGTTGATCCAGATTATCTTCAAAACCGGCAGAGCAAGTTCGGCAAGCTGTTCCATGACGACGGCTATTCCTTCGATCCTTCAGCGAGCCCACGCTCCCGCTTTCTTTTCCGCACTATGACGTAGGAAACCATCACAACCAGTAAAGCCCCCACGCTAGCTCCCAGCAAATTGGGAATGTCACTACCTAACAATTCTTGCAGCCCCGGATCGTCGGCGATAAGTTCGCCCGCTATCCATCCAAGCAGGGCAGCTCCTGCCCAGATGAAGACAGGAAAGCGCTCGATAAGTCCAAGAATAAGCTGGCTGCCGTAGATGATCAAAGGAATGGTAATCACAAGGCCGAAGGTAAAAAGCCAAACATTTCCTTTTGACGCCGCAGCCAGGGCAAGCACGTTATCAAGGCTCATGACCGCATCGGCTATCGCAATCGTGCGTACAGCCTTCCACAGTGATGCTGAGGCCTCAACCTCGCCATGGCCACCATCATCACTACTGATCAGCTGGTAGGCGACCCAGAAGAGCAGGACCCCGCCCAGAGCTTTCAGATACGGGATGCCCAGCAGCAATGTGATGATCAGTGCAAAAATGATCCGCAGGACGATGGCAACGCCGGTTCCAAGCAATATGCCTATCCGCCGCTGTCCTTGCGGCAGCCCCCGGCAGGCAAGAGCAATGACTACTGCATTATCGCCGGAAAGCAGAAGATCAATCCATATAATCTGCAACAAAGGTACAGCTAACGGCAGAATTTCTGAAAACATCAGCCCATCCCGTTCTTGCGCGCCGCCAAACTCTCTTTTGCATTGTCCTTATCGGCAGATGAGCATATCGGCAAGTGTCGTTTTCACTTGGCGTTTCCTGACCGCCACAGCGCGCGGCGGCGCTGCAATGTTCGGCGGACGACTGCAGTGCGCCGCCCTTGGCGCTGTGTGGTAGATTTTGCCGATTCGAGGGGTCGAACTTACCGGGACCTCTGCTCATTCGTGATCAGTTAACCATTTAAGCCGTTGCGCAACAACGATCATCGATGTGGCCCGCTCCTTGCTAGCTCTCCCTACGCCGGATGGCGCATGGGGAATGGATATGGCTCAGATCTTGTCGCGTTTATCGATTGTTGCAGAAGTGGCTGGTGAGGGTTTCGCCCTGGCGACGTTTACCGCCATGGTGGCCGTACTCGCCAAGATCGTGGCGGGATGACTGTCAGTCGACAGCGGCGGCGCGGCGTTCAGCATCACTTGAACGCTCCTGCTCGGCCATCACCAGCTCGGCAAGATCGCGTTTCAGATCATTGAACGCGGGCGAGGCAGGATCGCGCGGGCGTGGCAGATCAACCACCAGATCGCGCTTGATGGTGCCCGGGCGATAGGTCATCACGACAATGCGGTCGGCGAGGTAGATCGCCTCTTCGATCGAATGGGTGACAAAGACGATGGTCTTGCGATCCTCGGTCCAGATGCGCAGCAATTCCGTCTGCAACGAGCGCCGCGTCAGGGCGTCGAGCGCGCCGAAGGGCTCGTCCATCAACATCAGCGGCGGATCAAGGGCCAAAACGCGGGCAATCGCCACGCGCTGGCGCATACCGCCGGAAAGGTCACGCGGGTAACGATCCCGAAAATCGGTAAGGCCAAGCTTGTCAAGAAGCCGGTCGACAACCACCTTTTTCTTGTCAACCGCCATCCCCTTGATATCGAGGCCGAAAGCGATGTTGCGCTCGACATTCATCCACGGAAAGAGCGCGTATTCCTGGAACACCATGCCGCGATCGGGACCAGGCGCGCTGATGAGGCAGCCATCGACGGTGATCGTGCCCGATGTCGGTCTGGCAAAGCCGGCAATCGCGTTGAGCAATGTTGATTTGCCGCAACCAGACGGCCCCAGCAGGCAAACGAATTCACCGCGCGGGACATCGCACTGGATGTCATCGAGCGCCACCACATCACCGCCACTGGAGCGGAACACCATGCCGACATGATTGATGCTGATATGGGTATCGACCATGATGATCAGGTCCCGATACCGCGGTGCCAGCGCAGCAGGTAGTCGTTGAGCCGGGAGGCGAAGGTGTCAATCAGCAGGCCGAGCGCGCCGATGGTCAGCATGCCGGCGATGATCTTGTCGGACCACAGATATTCCC
>JAKFVK010000169.1 GCA_021732205.1 Hyphomicrobiales bacterium
CGAGGCACGCAGCGACAGCTTGCCAAGCTGTCGCTGCGTGCCTCGATCACAGGCGAGATCGTCATGGATGGCGTGATCGTGCCCGAGGAGAACCTTCTGCCAAACGTCTCCGGCCTCAAAGGCCCCTTCGGCTGCCTCAACCGCGCCCGCTATGGCATTTCCTGGGGCGTGATGGGCGCGGCAGAAGACTGTTTCCATCGCGCCCGCCAGTACACGCTCGAGCGCAAGCAGTTCGGGCGACCGCTGGCGGCAACCCAGCTGGTGCAAAAGAAGCTCGCCGACATGCTGACCGAAATCAGCCTCGGCCTGCAGGCTTCTCTGCGCGTCGGACGGCTCTATGATTCAGGCGAACTGGCGGCGGAAGCAATCTCCATCGTCAAGCGCAATAATTGTGGCAAGGCGCTCGATATCGCCCGCATCGCCCGCGACATGCATGGCGGCAACGGCATTCAGGCCGACTATCATGTGATGCGCCATGCCGCCAATCTCGAGACGGTCAACACCTATGAGGGGACGCATGACGTCCATGCGCTAATTCTTGGACGGGCCATCACCGGGATTCAGGCGTTTTTTTAAAAGCCGCTCAGGCCTTCCCCTGCTTGCCATAGGTCTTGAAACGCTCCAGCACATCGGCCATTTCATCATCATCAAGAATGACAGGCGTGCCGGCCTGACGGGCCAGAATATATTGACGCGCCAGCATCTCGATCTCACCGGCAAGCCATAGCGCGCGCTCAAGACTGCGCTCGAAGCAGATCATGCCATGATTGGCGAGAAGGCAGGCCTTGCGCTCATCAAGCGCCACCAGCATCTCATCCGACAATTCCTGCGACCCGAAGGTGGCGTAGCTGGCGCAGCGCAGCGTCGTGCCACCGGCCATCGCCACCATGTAGTGGAAGGCCGGAATATCCTCACGCAGGGTGGAAAAGGCGGTGGCGTGCGGCGAGTGGGTGTGAACGACGGCGCCAGCCTGTGGCTTGAAGCGGTAGATATCTGCGTGCATGCGCCATTCGGACGAGGGCTTCCAAGCCCCCTGCCAGCCGCCCTCAACGTCGACTGGTACCATCATCGCCGCAGTAATGCGGTCATAGGGGACACCTGAGGGCGTAATCAGAAAGCCTTCGGGCGTGCGCACCGATACATTGCCGCTGGTTCCCTGCGACAGGCCTTCGTCATGCATGCGTTGGGCGGTTGCCGCCAATTCGCGACGAAGATTGCCATGAACCGATCGTTTCGCTTGTGGCTTTGTTGTCCGGGCAGCCAATGATCACTCCTCCCGCAGCTGGAAGCGCAGGATCTGCGCCACCTCACGCGCCGCCTCGACATGGACCATGTGTCCTGCGGCGGCAAAGCGGTGAACGCCAACCAGCGGCGGCAGGCCGGCGATGGTATGCGCGCTCTGCACTTCGTCCTGTTCGCCCCAGATCACCCGCACCGGGCAGGTGAGTTCGCCCAGCCGCTCTTTGCCGGCCGGCAGCTGGTGTGGGCCATCAAGCATAGCCGTGAGGAGTGCGCCAAGGCGCTCATTGACGGCCGGATCAGCGCGCTCGATGGCCAGATGCGCCCCGACATGGCGTGGCACCAGGCTGGACGCGGAAAAAAAGGCGCTCACCACCTCCTGCAATTCATCGGCTGTGGTGGCGCTGGCAAAACGGCGCATCAACCGCTCGTTGACAAGCCCGCCGAAGCCACCAGGACACACCAGCGTGAGCGAGGCGATACGCTCTTGATGGGCCAGCGCCAGAACGCTCGCCACCGCCCCGCCCATGGAATGCGCGGCCAGGTGGAAACGGGTGATCGCCAGATGATCGAGGGTGGCAAGGACGGCTTGCGCCATGCCGGCATAATCATTCGCCGGATGGGCACGGCTCCTGCCGTGGCCGGGCAGGTCGAGCGCGAGCACGCGCCGGGTGCCGGCAAGGGCGGTCTGGACAGAGAGCCAGCTGCCGGCATTGCCGCCAAAGCCATGCAGCAGGATGAGCGGCGTGGATGTGCCGCTGCCCTGCTCGACGACATGCAGTAGCGAGCTGGTCATGGTTTCACCTGTTCGGGGAAAAGAGCCGCGAGACCCTCACTGCTGGCTGGCGTTATACCACGCTCGGTGATGAGGCCGGTGACCAGCCGGGCGGGCGTCACATCGAAGGCATAATTGCGGGCGGTGATCCCGACAGGTGCGAGATTGACCTCAACAATGGTACCGCTCTCGGTAGCACCCTGGATATGCGTCACCTCGCGCGGGCTGCGTTCCTCGATGGGAATATCGGCGATGCCGTCATGGAGCGAAAAATCGATCGTCGGCGAGGGCAGCGCCACGTAGAAGGGAACGCCATTGTCGCGAGCCGCGAGTGCTTTCAAATAGGTACCGATCTTGTTGGCGACATCACCGTTTGCCGTCGTGCGGTCAGTGCCGACGATGACCATATCGACCTCACCATGCTGCATGATATGGCCGCCCGCATTGTCAGCAATCAGGCTCATCGGCACGCCATGCTTTGACAATTCCCACGCGGTAAGCGCCGCACCCTGATTGCGTGGCCGGGTTTCCTCCACCCAGACATGGACGGGAAGGCCCGTATCATGGGCCATATATATGGGCGCGGTGGCAGTGCCCCAGTCCACGGTCGCAAGCCAACCGGCATTGCAATGGGTCAGAATATTCACCGGTTTGCCCGCCTTGCCGTCTGCGACTTTACGGACAAGATCAAGGCCCTGGCAACCGATCGCCTGATTGATCGCCACATCCTCATCGGCAATCGCAGCCGCGTGCTTGTAGGCAGCGGCCCGACGCAGGTGCGCTGGCAGCGGGCGCAGCTGCCCTACCAGGCGGTCAAGCGCCCAGCGCAGATTGACCGCAGTCGGGCGGGCGGCTGCCAACATGGCCGCTGCTGCATCAAGATGATCATCCGCCGGGTTCGAGCGCATGGCGAGTGCCATGCCATAGGCAGCACTCGCGCCGATGAGCGGCGCACCGCGCACCACCATGTCGCGTATGGCGGCGGCCATCTCGGCCGCATCGCCGACGACCCGACAGGTGAAGCGATGGGGCAGTAGGGTCTGATCAATGACGCCGACATCGCCCGCCTCATTTTCGACCCAGATGGTCCGCCATTGCCTGCCATCAACGCGCATGATCGCCGTTCTCCTGCTGCTGGCCTGCCATGACACCAGCGCCGCTGCAAGTGTCCAACGTTTGACAGATGCCGTGCAAGCCGGCAGACCGCCGCCATGAGCCCTGAGGATCTTGCAGCCCGCCTTCTCTACCGCGATGCGTTGATACTCATCATCGACAAGCCGGCAGGATTGCCGGTGCATGCCGGACCGAAGGGCGGCGCCCACCTTGAACAATTCCTCGATGGCTTGCGCTTTGGTCTGCCGGCAGCCCCTGCCCTCGCGCACCGTCTCGACAAGGATACGTCCGGTTGTCTGGTTCTGGGCCGCCACCGCCAGGCGACCGCGCGGCTGGGTGCGCTCTTTGCAGGGGGAGAGGTGCGCAAGACCTACTGGGCTGTCGTCGTCGGCGGGCCGCCGCAGGATACGGGCGTGATCGACGTGCCACTGTCCAGGCGCAGCCATGATCGGCGATCATGGTGGATGAAGGTTGACGCTGCCGGTCAACCGTCGCAAACCGCGTGGACGGTGCTGGGGCGCGGCGGCGGGGTGAGCTTCGTCGAGCTTCAGCCGCAGACCGGGCGGACGCATCAGCTGAGGGTCCATCTTGCCCATCTTGGCTGTC
>JAKFVK010000172.1 GCA_021732205.1 Hyphomicrobiales bacterium
ACCAGCATGGCGAGCGCGAAGGTGACGATGATGTGGCTCGTCACCGTGAAGCCGCCGGGGATCATGCCGAGGAAATTGGTCACCAGCACGAACATGAAGAGCGAGAAGATCAGCGGGAAAAAGCGCATGCCTTCCTGACCCGCCGACCCCTTCACGGTCGTTTCGACGAACTCATACGTCATCTCGGCCAGCGACTGCCAGCGTGACGGCACCAGGGCGCGTGAGCGGGTGGCAAGAAACAGAAACGCCATCGTCAGCCCGACGGCGATGAACATGTACAAGGCCGAATTGGTAAAGGCGATCTCGACATTGCCGATCTTGCCGAGCGTCGCGATCGTCTCGATCTGGAACTGGTGAATAGGATCAGCCACCGTCTACCCTGCCCTTGCCCCGTCAGCCCGCAGGCTGCACTCCGCTCAATCCTGGCGTGGCGGCCGGCCAGACCCCTTGGGCACAGCCATGCCGAAACCGCGCAGCATGTTCAACACCCCGGCACTGAAGCCGAGAAGCAAAAATACAATCAAGCCCCATGGGCTTGAACCGGCGATGCGATCAAGGCCAAGACCAAGGATCACACCGACGATGACGCCACCGCTGAGATCGGCGGCTGCTTTGAAACCCTGGCCCATGCCGGCACTATCCGACCCGGCAGCGCCAGCGCTGCCGCCAGCCAATCCCGCCTTCGCCGTCTTTATGTCGAGACGGCCAGACAGATCAGCCATGCGCCTGGCCAGTTCCGCTTCCTGGCTTGCCGATGTGCCACCAGTTGCGTGAACCGGTGGTATCGGTGACGGCGTCTTCTCCGGTTCGGAGCCTGTTGCCATGTTCACACCATGAAGCGCTACGCCCCAGTTTTACCGAAGCGAAGCGCGCGCACCCTACTTAAGCACCAAGCCCCTGTCAAGAAACGGGATATTTGAGCTAATCTATTGTTATTTCGATATAATTACCGATTTTATAGAGTCGGTTACAGCAAGCAGCCCAGCTCAAGCCGCCTCAATCAGCCGTTCAGCGCTTTCCAGATCAACCGAGACCAGCTGCGAGACACCGCGCTCAGCCATGGTGACGCCGAACAGGCGGTGCATGCGCGCCATGGTGATCGGATTATGGGTGATCACCATGAAGCGGGTGGCGGTGATTCGGGTCATTTCGACAAGAAGATCGCAATAGCGCTCGACATTATGGTCATCGAGCGGGGCGTCGACCTCGTCAAGCACGCAGATCGGCGCCGGGTTGGTGAGGAAGACGGCGAAGATGAGCGCGGTTGCCGTCAAAGTCTGCTCGCCACCCGACAACAGGGACAGAGATTGCTGCTTCTTGCCCGGTGGCTTGGCGAAGATATCAAGGCCGGCTTCCAGCGGATCGTCTGATTCGGTGAGCACGAGTTCAGCCGCGCCACCGCCGAAGAGCGTCACGAAAAGGCGCTGGAAATGGGTATTGACCTTGGCGAACGCCGCAAGCAGGCGCTCGCGCCCTTCCCGATTAAGCGTGCTGATACCCGTGCGCAGGCGGCGGATGGCGCCTTCGAGATCTTCCTTCTCGTGCTGCAACCCTTCAAGCTGGGCTTCAACTTCGCTTGCCTCCTCATCGGCGCGCAGATTGACGGCCCCCAGCCGTTCGCGCTCACGTTTCAAATTCTCCAGGCGGGTTTCAAGCTCGCCGAGGGCTGGCAAAGCGCGGTCGGTTGCAAAACCAAATTCAACCGGCAGACGGGCCGCCGGTACTTGCAGCGCGTCGAGAATAGCCACTTCAACCTGAGCGAGCCGCTCGCGAGCGGCTTCGTGGCGGGCTTCGGAGCGAACCCTCTGTTCGCGCATTTCACCCAGCGCCTGGCTGGCGGCGCGTGCCCTGCGGTCACATTCAGCAAGCGTGCTTTCACCCTCAGCCAGCCGATCAGCGGCAAGGGTGCGGGCTTTCTCGGCGCCGTCGACCTCGCTCAACAGCGCCAGGCGTTTCTCACGGATGAGGCCGGGCAAACCATCAAGCTCGTCATATTCGCGACGCGCATCGTCAAAGCGGCGGCGCAGATCGGCGACGTGCTCGCCAGAGCGTGCCTCACGAGCCTGCCATTGCTGCTGTTCGGCGATGACGGCTGTCAGGCGCTGGGCGCGCAGCGCAGCCTCGCGCGTCAAGGCCTGATGGCGCGCGCGCGCGCTGGTAACCGCGCCACGGCCGGCATTGACCGCCAGGCGCAGTTCGGCTGCCTCAGCTTCCATCGCAGCCGTGCCGGGCAGTGCCGACAGTTCAGCGCTGAGCGCGTCATGACCCTGGCTTGCCTCGTGATGATCGCCAAGGATGCGGCGGTGGGCATCGCCCAGGGCTGCGAGCTTTGCTGCCAGCGCTGCAGCCGCGCGCTCGGCATTTGCCTCATCCGCCCGGCAGCGATTGAGATCCGCCTCGGCGGTGCGCAGGCCGGCGCGCGCTGCCTGTTCAGCAGCGATTGCCTCTTTAAGGGCGATCTCAGTCAGCCCATAGGCCGTCCGCACCTTCGTCAGTGTTTCGACAGCCGCAGCAGCAGCCGTTTCGACATCGGCGAGACGATTTTTTTCCGCCAGCCGGCGAGCAGCCGCCGACGGCGCCTCAGCGGCGGCGACAAACCCGTCCCAGCGCCACAGATCGCCTTCCCGCGACACAAGACGCTGGCCACTTTTCAAGCCCGGCGCGAGAAGCGGCCCCTCGGCGCGTGTCACAAGCCCGATCTGCGACAGGCGGCGGGCGAGCGCAGGTGGCGCGTTGATGTGCCTGGCCAACGCTTCGACCCCCGCGGGCAGCGCCGGATCGTCAGCACTGAGGGGGCTCCCCGCCCAATGCATGGATGCCCCCGGATCGATTGCCGCATCAAGATCATCGCCAAGGGCGGCACCCAGAGCCGCCTCATACCCTCTGGCAGCGGTGATCTCTTCCAGAACGGGCCGCCAGCGCCCGCCTGTGGATTGCGACAGGACCTTGCGCAAGGCCTGCGCTTCGCTGCCGAGGCGCGCCGCATCACGCTCGGCATCACTTAACGGGCCGCGCGCTGCGGTTTCACTGTTGCGGGCCAGCGCCAGGGTAGCTTCGCTCTGTTGCAGTGTGGCTTCGCTGAGCGACACCGCCTCGGCGGCGCGCGCAACGGCCGCCCTGGCAGCTCCAACCTGCCCGTCGGCAGGGGCATTTGCGGTGAGCGCGGCAATGTCGGCGCTCGCCCGGTCGCGTTCACCGGCAAGGCGCACCAATCGCTCGCCCAATTCACGCAGCGAGCGTTCCATCTGCTGGCGTCGCGCCAGCGTGTCGGACAGGGTGGCGACACTTCTGGCGAGCGCCTGCTCACGATCCTCAAGCGCCATTTCCTCGTCTTTGAGTTCAGCGCCTGCCGCCGCCTCCGCTTCACTCCCCGCAGCGATCAGCGCCTGCAATTCGTCCCCTTCAGCGGCAAGGCGCGCCAGCGCAACCGCCGTATCAGCGCTGATGGCCGTCTCGCGCGCTATATCAGCCTCAAGCTGGGTAATGCGCTGGAGGGCCGATTCAGCTTTTTCCCGCGCGCGCTTCTCCTCGGCATCAAGCCCCTCGCGGGCAAGCGACAGGCGCTGCAAAGCCGCTGCTGCCCGCGCTTCCGCCTCGCGCAAAGCCGGCAGCGCAAAACTCGCGCGTGCATGCTCGGTCGTGGCTGCGGCTTCCTTCTCGGTTGCTGCCGCAACCGCGCGCACATCCAGCTCGGCAAGCCGGCCAGCCTCGTCGCGCTGTTCCCTTGCCTCG
>JAKFVK010000175.1 GCA_021732205.1 Hyphomicrobiales bacterium
CGCTGAAGCTTGGCAAATTCGGCGCCTTTATTGGTTGCTCAAACTATCCTGAATGCCGCTTCACCCGGCCGCTGGTTCAGCCTGACGGCGAGAAGAATGGCGGAATTGCAGGCGATGGCGATACGCCAGGCATCAGGAAACTCGGCGTGGACCCGGTGAGCGGGGACGCCGTCACATTGCGTGATGGACGGTTCGGGCCCTATGTGCAGCTTGGCGAGGGCGAGAAACCCAAGCGCTCCAGCATTCCCAAAGCCCATGAACCAGCAACGCTGCCGCTTGAGATCGCACTCAAATTGCTGGCGCTGCCGCGCGATGTCGGTCTTCACCCGGAATCAGGCGAGATGATCATCGCCAATCTCGGCCGCTATGGACCTTATATCCAGCATGGCAAGACCTACGCCAATCTCGCCTCCGCCGATGAAGTCTTCGAGATCGGCCTCAATCGCGCCGTGACAGTGCTTGCCGAAAAGCTTGCCAAAGGCCCCGGCCGGGGACGCAACCAGCGGGCGCCGGGCAAGGTGCTGGGCGTGCACCCTACACTCGGGCAGGACGTTGTGCTGCATGAGGGGCGCTACGGTCCTTATGTTGCACATGACGGGGTGAACGCGACGCTGCCCAATGGCAGCGACAAGGACAGCTTTGATCTGGCATCCGCCGTGAAGCTCATCGACGCCAAGCGGGACAGCGGCGGCGGAAAACCCGCAAAGAAAACGTCCACGAGAGCATCAAAGAGCACGACCAAGGCAAGCGTTGCCAAAAAGCCGGTGCGCAAGCGCAAGGCCGGTGCGGCGGAGCCGGCGTGAAGGAGCGACGGCGCCAGCCGCCGCGCGGCGTCCGCAATCTTTCGTCCTCCGTACCGGGCTCATTTCCTCCGCCGGTTATCACCGCCAAGCTCTCTGGCCGTGACAAGGATGGCGATCTGATCGCCGAGGCGGTCGAGTGGAACGTCGCATTGCATGGGCCAGCGCCGCGCATTGCCGTGATTGCCTCCTCGCAGCGGCGGGCCGGGCCAGCGCCAAGGCTCGGCGATGTGGTGCTGCTGCGCCTTCATCGCTCGACGCGCGAGGGTGTCAGCTATGTCGGGCGGGTGTTGAAAAAGATCGGCCGCGCCAGCGAGCGCCGGGTTGGACTGGTGCGGCTCGACAGCCGTGGCGGGGCGCAGGTCGTGGCGATCGAAAAGCGCGCGGCAGGCTGGAGCTGGGGGATCAGGCCGGAGGATCTTCAGGGTGCGCGCGATGGCGATCTCATCGCTTTTGAGACGATCACCCCGCCACGCGCCTCGCGGCCGATGGCGAAGGTCAGCGATATTTTGGGGCGCCTGGAAGGGGCGAAGGCATTGTCGCTCATCGCCATCGCCCAGCATGGCCTGCCCTACCGGTTCAGCGCCGAGGCACTTGCCGAGGCAGAGGCTGCCCGCCTGTCTGGCGGGCCGCGCGAGGATTGGCGGGCGCTGCCGCTTGTCACCATCGATCCAGCGGATGCCCGCGATCATGACGATGCGGTGCATGCCAGCGCCGATAGCGATCCTGCCAATCCTGGCGGATTTGTTATCACGGTAGCGATCGCCGACGTGTCGGCCTTCGTGCCCACCGGCAGTCTGCTTGATCTTGAAGCGCGGGAGCGTGGCAATTCGATCTATTTTCCCGACCAGGTGGTGCCGATGTTGCCCGAGCACCTGTCCAACGGTCTGTGTTCGCTGCGCCCTGACGAAGACCGCGCGGCGCTCGCCATCCGCATGATCATCGATGCCGACGGGAGGAAGCGCGGCCAAAGCCTCCACCGCATCCTCATGCGCTCCGTCGCCAAGCTGAGTTACCCGCAAGCGCAGGCGGCAATCGACGGCGAGCCGACAGACGTCACTGCGCATGTGCTTGACACTTTGCTGCGGCCATTATGGGCTGCCTATGGTGCACTGGCGCAGGCGCGCAACAAGCGCAGCCCGCTGGCGCTTGACCTGGCTGAGCGCAAGCTGTTGCTGAAGCCTGACGGGTCACTCGACAGGGTTGTTGTCCCGCCGCGGCTCGACGCTCATCGATTGATCGAGGAATACATGATTGCCGCCAATGTGGCGGCTGCCGAACTCCTCGAAGCGCGCCGCCAGCCGCTCATCTACCGGGTGCATGATCAGCCATCACTCGACCGCCTGTCCTCGCTGCGTGATTTTCTGTCGACACTTGATATTCCGTTTGCCAAAGGCGGGCTGCTGAAACCGGCGCTCTTCAACCGGGCGCTGGAAAAGGTGCGCGGATTGCCGGTTGAACTTCTGGTCAATGAAGCGGTCCTGCGCACGCAGGCACAGGCCGAATATTCCACTCACAATCTCGGCCATTTCGGGCTTAATCTCGGGCGTTACGCTCATTTTACATCACCTATCCGTCGATATGCCGATTTGACGGTGCACCGTGCACTCGTGCGCGCCTATCGCCTTGGCAGCGATACGGGGCAAGGGCTGCCTGAGGCGGAACTCGAACAGATCGCTCTCCAGACGACGCTGGCCGAGCGGCGCGCGACGCTGGCCGAGCGCGAGACAAATGACCGCATCATCGCGGCCTCGCTTGCTGGCCAGGTAGGGGCGGTGTTTTCAGCGCGCATCAGCGGCCTGACGCGGGCTGGCCTCTTCGTGACGCTGGTTGACAGCGGGGCGGATGGTCTGGTGCCGATGGCAATGCTCGGGCGCGATGACTTCAAGGTTGATGAAAAGAGGCGCGAAATCAGCGGAAGGCGCAGCAAGACGACATGGCGACAGGGCGATATGATCGAGGTGAGGCTCATCGAGGCACAGGCCATTGCCGGAGCGTTACGTTTCGAGGTCTTGCCGGCGTCACGCCAGGGGCCTAGGAGTGGCGCGTCCATGCCGTCATCTAGCGAAACTGCCGAGCGGCGCGGCAAGTCTTCTGTTATAAAGTCTGGCAAGGCGCGACGCGGCGCCGATGGTTCAGCTAGCGGGGCGGATCGACATGTCGTGGATGACGAATAATCGAGGTGCCGAGGGCGCTGCTGGTACCCGCGACCTGCGGCAGGCGGTTCTGCGCGGCATGCGTCTGCTCTGTCCGCATTGCGGCAAGGGGAGGCTTTTTTCGAGCTTCACTACGGCGGTCAACGCGTGTGCCGTGTGCGGCGAGGACATGTCGGCCCAGCAGGCCGATGACGCGCCGCCTTATGTCGTGATCACCATCGTCGGCCACATTCTGGTTGCCGGTGCGCTGACGCTGGAGAAAACCCTGCATCCGCCGTTATGGATCCATTTCTCGCTGTGGATCCCGCTGACGATCCTGTGCGGTCTGCTTCTTCTGCCTCCCGTAAAGGGGGCGATCATCGGTTTTCAATGGGCCAACCGCATGCACGGCTTCGCGCATACCTCCGAGACGACATCATGAGTGAAGTCCTGCGTCCCATATTTGCCGACAAGACGGAATCTGAGACGCGCAATCCCTATCTGCGCCCGCGCGATGCAGCGACGCTCATCCTCGTCGACGCCAAGCCCGGCGCCCCTCTGTCCATTCTCATGGGCAGGCGCAAATCGAGTTTGCGCTTCATGCCCGGACTTTACGTTTTTCCGGGCGGGCGGGTCGACGGCGCCGATGGGCGCATGGATCATCGCGGCAGCCTGTCGGCGCAGACAATCGCGAAGCACAGCCTGCATGGCCCGCGAGCCGGCGAAGCGCGCCTCAAGGCAATCTGTCTGT
>JAKFVK010000279.1 GCA_021732205.1 Hyphomicrobiales bacterium
GCACCGCCGCGCGCATTTCGGACAGTCGCGACATGATCGATATTCACACCGAGGCGGACACGCGAGCGGGTCATTGCCATATCACTTCTGCATAGTGCGGCTACCAGGCTTGATGGCCGGCAGGCGAGCGAGGTCGGGCGGGAGATCGGCGGGGTCGTAATCGGGCACATGATAGCGGCACAGCGCCAGCAATGGCACGCCGACATCGGCTTTGCCATCGGAACGGTCGACCAGAACGGCGGCGCCGAGAATGGTCCCGGGACTGTCCTTGATCGCCGCCAGACATTCGCGCGTCGACAAGCCGGTGGTGACGATATCCTCAACCACGATCACTCTTGCTCCCTCGGGAATGGCAAAGCCGCGGCGCAGGCGGAATTCACCCTCCTCGCGCTCGACAAAGATCGCCTTGGCACCAAGATGACGCGCCGTTTCATACCCTGGCACGATGCCGCCAACCGCCGGCGAGACGACATAATCGACGCCACCGAAGCGCTCCCGCACCAGGGCTGCCAGCGCCCTGCATAATCTTTCCGTCCGCTGCGGGTCCATGAACACGAACATCTTCTGCAAGAAGACGGATGAGCGGCGGCCAGAGGACAGGATAAAATGGCCTTCAAGCAGCGCGCCAGCTGCCCTGAATTCCGCAAGCACCTCGTCTCTGGTCATCACCACGTCCCGCTTGTGTGTGGCAACGGTTTAACCAACGTCAGCGGCGCTGTCATCATCGGCAAGAAACTTCCGTCGCGGTCGCACTTCATGTTTTGATTCAGATTCAAAGACTGGAGCGAAGCCCTTCAACAAATTGATCTAAATCGATTTGACGATGCCGGTTTAAGCGCGACGCGGCAAGGATTGAACGCAGCGCCGCATGGCTCGCGTCAAGGTCCTTGTTGACGATCACATAGTCATAACGCTGCCATTCCGCCATCTCCCGCTTGGCGTTCGCCAGGCGCTTGGCGATCACCTCGGGCGCATCTTCGGCGCGGCGCTCAAGTCGCGCCCGCAATTCAACTATCGAGGGCGGCAGGATAAAGACGCTGACAATATCGGCAGCCATGCGCTCGTACAGCTGGGAGGTTCCCTGCCAGTCGATGTCAAAGAGGACATCGCGACCAGCCTGCAGGGCAGCCTCCACCGGCTCGCGCGGGGTGCCATAGCCATTGCCGTGGACGTCAGCGCATTCCAGAAGATCACCGGCTGCCGCCATGGCATCAAATCGCGGACGGGTCATGAAATGATAGTGGATGCCATCCACTTCATTGCTGCGCCGCGCGCGTGTCGTGACCGACACTGACATTGTCAGATTGGGATCGTCCTGCAGCATCGAGCGGGTCAGCGTCGTCTTGCCGGCACCGGACGGCGATGAGACGATCAACATCAAGCCGCGTCGCGTAATGCCAGGCCCTGCGCTCGTTAGTATCGTCATTCGATATTCTGTACCTGTTCACGCATCTGATCGATGACCGTCTTCAGCGACAATCCGATCTGCGTCAATTGCTTGTTGCTCGATTTGGAGCACAGCGTGTTGGCCTCGCGGTTAAATTCCTGCGCCAGAAAATCAAGCTTGCGGCCAATTGCACCACCATCGGCAACCAGTTTGCGGGCATGGTCGATATGGGCCTGCAAACGATCCAGCTCCTCGCGCACATCAGCGCGCGTCGCCAGGAGGATTGCTTCCTGATGCAGCCGCTCGGGATCAAATGCTGATGAGCCTGACAGCAGAGCCTGAACCTGTTCGCTAATGCGGGCCTTCAGCTCTTGCGGCAGTCCAGCAACGATGACTTCCGCCTCACCTACAAGTTTTTCGATGCTGGCGATCTGCTGCGACAGGATTTCCTCAACGTTACGGCCCTCGACGCTGCGCGCCTCGACCAGCGCCGCGACTGCTGCTGAAAACCCGTCAATGACGGCAGCCGTCAGTCCGGCTCTTGCTTCATCGTCATCGGGGCGCTCAATAATCTCAACCACCCCGCGCACCGCCAGCAGCCCATCGACGCTGGCGGGCGCAATCCTGCTTCCCGCTTCATCGTGCACGGTTCCGGCCGCCTTCACGAGGGCCGAGAGAATATCATGATTGATGCGAATTTCCGCCGGGCGCGGCGGGCGATCGATGGCAAGATTAGCCTGTATGGTACCGCGCTGAACCTGACGCTGGAGAATTTCGCGTACCTGAATTTCCACGCCGTCGAGCCCGGGGGCGACGCGCAGCCGCATATCCAGGCCGCGTCCGTTGACGCTTTTCAGTTCCCACGCCCACGACACATCGCGAAAATTTCCTGATACGCGCGCAAACCCTGTCATGCTCGCAATCGGCACGGCCATCTCCCAACATGCGCGATTCGTCGCCTCGACTATGGATCACAACCTAACCGGCATGGGGCAGGCTCACAAGTTCAGCGGATGTTATGTGCTGGCCGATCGATGGCTTAACGGATGGTCGCGCCCTGCGGCTGCACCGCAGGAGCGGCAGGGCGGCGCGGCGCCGGGCGCACCGAGAGCGAAGGCTGGACGGGCGCCTGCGGCTTCGTGTCGCTGCTGTCGTCATCACTCGCATCGCTGCGCGCCTTTTCGACATTGCGCCAGCGCGCGACGGCCTTCTGGTGTTGATCGAGTGTCTCCGAGAAAGCGTGCCCGCCTGTGCCATCAGCAACAAAGTAGAGTTCGTTGCTCGCGCGCGGATTAGCGGCAGCCTCAATCGCTTCGCGGCCGGGATTGGCGATAGGGGTCGGCGGCAGACCCAGGATAACATAGGTGTTGTAGGGTGTGGCGCGATCAATTTCCGAACGTGTCAAGCCACGTCCGAGCGTGCCCTGGCCGCCGACCAGTCCGTAGATGATCGTCGGATCGGACTGCAGGCGGATGCGTTTGTTGAGACGATTGACAAACACGGCTGCGACGCGGGCGCGCTCCGCGGATTTTCCTGTTTCCTTTTCCACGATGGATGCCAGCACCACCAGCTCATCCGGCGATTTTAACGGCAAACCGGCAGCGCGACGCTTCCACACGTCGTCAACGACACGACGCTGGGCCCGCTGCATGATCTGCAACACGCTCTCGCGACTGGTGCCACGTGTGACGCGATAGGTATCGGGCAACAGCGATCCTTCAGCCGGGATCTGGCGAATGTCGCCGCTGAGAACGTCAACGCCACGCAGCCGCTGCACGATCTGCAAACTGGTCAGCCCCTCAGGGATCGTCACCCCGTACTGGATGCTCTGGCCCGAGCGCAGAATGTCGATGATATCCCGCGTCGACGATCCCTTGGGGATGAGATATTCGCCAGCCTTCAACTCGCCATTGGCGCGACCGATATAGGCACCGATGCGAAAGGTCAGCGTGTCTTCAATGAGGTTTCTCTGCTTGAGAATTTCAGCAATGTCGGTGGCGCCGGCACGGTTTGGAATAATGACGGTCTGATCTTCGCCGGAGCGGCCAGGGGCGAGATAAATGTTGTTGAAATAGGCTCCCGCCGATCCGGCAGCGAGCGCCACAACCATCAGAAACGATAATAGACCATCGAAGAAAACAACGAATTCCCGGCTCGACGAACCACCCTTGCGCTTTTTCTTCTTTTTATCGTCCTCAGACGATTTCGCTTGGCGCAGAAGCGGCGCCTTGCGCGGTTGCGGCGACAGAGCA
>JAKFVK010000206.1 GCA_021732205.1 Hyphomicrobiales bacterium
CGCCCGCGACAATATCAAGTCCGACAAGGCCGCGCAGGATTTCAATCACTTCGCGCGGGCTGAACCCACCCACTTCCGGCGTTCCCGTGCCGGGCGCGAAGCCGGGATCGAGCGAATCGACATCGAACGTCAGATAAGTCGGCCCCGAACCGGCAATTTCGCGGGCTTTGGCGATAACAGCCGGCAACCCTATCGCCGCCACCTCATGCATCTCGATCATGGTCATGCCGCTCTCATGGGAAAACTCCCACAGCCAGCCGGCACCACCGCGGATGCCGATCTGGATGGTGCGGTCGGGATCAAGGACGCCTTCGAGGACCGCCTGACGGAACGGGCCCCCATGATGGAATTTGGTCCCTTCATACTCCCCTGACGTGTCGGCATGAGCGTCAATGTGGATTAGGCCGAGCGGGCGCTTGGCGCCCAGAGCCTTCAGAATGGGCAGGGAGATGGAATGATCTCCGCCGATAGCCAATGGCCGGATGTCATGCCCGGCAAGCCTGGCAAAAAAAGTCTCAATGTCGTTGTGGCAATCGGCAAGCGAAAAGCGCGAGCGCATCGGCACATCGCCGATATCGGCGATCACGGCCTCGCCGAGCGGCGCCATCTTGAGGGCTGGCTCATAGGCGCCGATGCGCTCGACTCCTCTGACCGCGCGCGGTCCCAGACGGGCACCTGCCCGATTCGTGACACCCAGATCCATCGGCACGCCGATGAGCGCGATATCAACGTCCGCGATATTGGACGCCTCGTCATTGCTGGCGCGCAGGGGAGCGGCCAGAAAGGTGGCCGGATCGGCAAAGGGCCATTTACGCTTGTCGCCATCCTTGAACTGGGCCTCAGCGATGGCGGCGAAATGCGGGTCGAACATGTCGCCGCCCTTGGCGGTCAGATAGCGCTCGCGCAGGCGCTTGAGCTTATCGATGTCCATCTTGCCACCTCTTTCTGCGCTGGCCAGTGAAGCCTGGCGAGGCTGCCCTTGGCGAATCAGCGATATCATGCCTCTTCGACAGGGCGATGATCGATATGAAAGCACTTTTCAGGCGCGGCGTAAGCAGGGACCGGGTCAGGGGCACGGCCGATCCGCCGCCGCGTGCAACCCTGCTGCGTGTTGATCTGGGCGGGCAGGACTGTGTGGTGACACTGCGCCGCAGCCCGCGCTCACGCCGCCTCACCTTGCGCCTCTCCAACGCCACCGGCGCGGTCACCGTCACCGCGCCGCCTCAACTGCGACTGTCGGCGATCACGGCGTTTATCGATCGCCATCGTCCGTGGATCGTGGAGCGGCTGACGCGCCAGCCGCAGCGGCTGCGTTTCACTGACGGGGCAGTGGTCCCGCTGCGCGGTATTCCCCATCGCTTGCGCGAAAGCGGCAATTATCGCGGGCGGGTACAGGTGGAGGATGGCGAGAATCCCTGCCTCGTCATTCCCGGCGACGCCCCCCATGTCGAGCGCCGCCTGGTTGATTTCCTCAAAGCCGAGGCGCGGCGCGATCTGGAGCGGGCGGTCGCGACCTACACGGCGCTGACCGGCACGAGCGCGGCCCGGCTCGTCCTGCGTGACGGCTCAAGCCGCTGGGGATCCTGCGCGGCCAATGGGGTTCTGTCGTTTTCATGGCGCCTTATTCTGGCCCCGCCTCTTGTTCTTGATTATGTCGCAGCACACGAGGTGGCACATTTGAAGCACATGAATCACGGGCCGAGCTTCTGGAGCCTGCTCGACGAGATATGTCCGGGCACTGCGGCCGCCAAGGCGTGGATGAGCGCCAATGGCGCGAGCCTCCATGCCTATGGCCCGCCACCTGGACCACGCCAGGCAGTGCCGCCGGCCTAACCGCCAAACAGACAGCGCAGGAAATCGGCGTTGATCTGGCAGGGTGCGGCAGTCGGGCGCCCGGCGCTGCGTGGTGGGCTTTGGCGCTCGTTCCTGCCAAGCAGGATCTCATCGATCGAGTGCGGGGCTGGCTGGTCAGGCTCGCGCAGGGGCTGTCCGGCGCCTGGCAGCGCGATCGCCGGCAGGCCGCGATGAGCAAGCCCCATCACCCGGCTCCAGATGGCGGTCGGCAGGCCACCGCCTGACGCGCGTTTGGTCGGCGTTCCATCATCATTGCCAAGCCATACCCCGGTAACCATTTGCGCCGAATAGCCGACAAACCAGGCATCACGAAAATCCTGGCTGGTGCCCGTTTTTCCCGCAACCGGCCAGCCCGGCACGCGGGCATTGCGCGCCGTGCCGATATCGACCGCCCGCGCCAGCATGTCGTTCATCTGGGCGACCTGCTCGGGCCGGATGACGCGTTTTCCACCATCCCCCAGATGATCAAACAGCACGCGGCCCTTGGCGGTGCGGATCGATTTCACGACATAGGTCGGCACCGCAAAGCCACCATTGGCAAAGGCCGCATAGGCACGCGTCAGCTCAAGCACGCTGACATCCGAGGTGCCAAGAGCCAGCGACGGATTGGCCTGGAGAGGCGAGGCGATGCCGAGCCGCTGGGCGGTGCGCACCACATTGGCCGGGCCAGCCTCAACGCCAAGCCGGACGGCAACTGTGTTGAGCGACAGCGCCAGCGCATCGCGCAAGCTCACCGGCCCGCGATAATCCCGGCTGTAATTTTCAGGCGACCAGCCCTTGATGGTGATCGGCGCGTCCTCGCGCGCCGTGTCGGGCGCGAGGCCTCTCTCAAGCGCGGTCAGATAAACAAAGGGTTTGAAGGCGGAGCCCGGCTGGCGCCTGGCAACCACCGCCCGATTATAGGGGCTTTCGCTATAGGTCTTGCCGCCGACGAGCGCACGGACCGCGCCGTTGACATCGACGCTCACCACCGCCCCCTGGCTCACCTGATAGCGCCCGCCATCCTTGTCGAGTGTCTCGCGCAACGCCTTTTCCGCCTCGCGCTGGAGATTGGCGTCAATCGTCGTTTCAACCACGATATCGCTGTCGATCGTGCCAATCAGCGTCGGCAGCAGATCCATCACCCAGTCGGCGGCATAATTGATCGAGGAGCCGGCCGCGTCAGCCGGTTTCACGCTCGGGCGCCCGGCGCCGGCGATCCTGGCCTCGTTGTCGCTGATGTAATGCTCTTCCACCATGGCGTTGAGGACGGTTTTGGCTCGTGCGATCGCCAGTTTGGGATTGCGCGAGGGCGCATAGCGTGAGGGCGCCCGCAGAAGGCCGGCAAGGATTGCGGCTTCCTGCAGGCTCACCGCCCGCGCCGATTTGCCGAAATAGCGCTGCGCGGCGGCTTCGACGCCGTAGGCCCCGGCGCCCAGATAGACGCGGTTGAGATACATCTCGATGATCTCGTTTTTCGAAAACCGCGCCTCAAGCCACAGGGCCAGGATCATTTCCTGAATCTTGCGCCCGAAGGTCCTCTCGCTGGTGAGGAAGATGTTCTTGGCAAGCTGCTGGGTGAGCGTCGAGCCGCCTTCCGAAACGCCGCGCCCCATCAGGTTGCGCACGGCGGCTCTGGCAATGCCGAGCGGGTCAATCCCCAGATGTCTGTAGAAGCGGCGATCCTCGATGGCGATGACCGCACGCGGCAGATGTTTGGGCAATTCGGCAAGCTTGACCGCCGCCCCCATGGCGCCACGGTCAACCAGCACGTCGCCGGACGTGCCGACAATCG
>JAKFVK010000137.1 GCA_021732205.1 Hyphomicrobiales bacterium
TGGGCGGGCCGGTCGTGCCGGATGTGTAGATCATCATCGCCGGATCATCGGGCGCGGTGTCGGCGGTCACAAACCGGTCGCGGGCACCCGCCAGCAGCGCCGTGAATTCCAGCGCGCCGGCGGCCGGACCCTCGGTCGAGAGCAATGTCGACAGCGCCGGCAAGCGATCGCGAATCTCGGCAATCTTGGCAAGACCCACGTGATTGCTGATCGCCAGTGTGACGCCGGCGTCGCGCAAACGATATTCCAGCGCCTCGACCCCGAAGAGAACGGCGAGCGGCAGGGCGATCGCGCCCAGCTTGTAGAGCGCCATGTGAATGACCGGCACCTGCCAGCCTTGCGGCAGGATGATGGCAACGCGATCACCGCGCTGAATGCCCAGCGCCTGGAGCGCGTTGGCCAGACGATTGGCGTGCTTTTGCATGTCTGCAAAACTCAGCGCGGCGATGCGGTCATGGTCATCCTTCCACAAGATGGCCGGACGCGTCGGGTCAGCTTCGGCCCAGCGATCGCAACAATAGGTAGCAATGTTGTAGCGAGCAGGAATCTGCCACGTAAAATTCCCGCGGAGGGACAGGTAATCGTCAGCGCTGTGCAGCATCGCTGTGCTCCGATGATCGCCTCACCCCTTGCGAGCCATCACCAGCACCCAGAACACACTATATTTCGAGCGCGGTGCATAGATGGCAGCAATACCAAAATGCGTGGCGCCGGGCAGCTTCAACACATGGTCATGCGGTTTTGAGCCGCGCCAGCCGGAAAAGGCTTCAGCAAGCGTGTGATATCCGGCTGATACATTTTCACCCGCATGCACCACCTGAATGCCGCGCCTGTTCAATCGCTCGGTGATGGCTGTCTGCGTCAGGGACGCCTTGATGTCGTCGCGCCCGGCAAGTGTTGCCGCCATCTCACGCGCGACCTCGACAAGGCGCGGATCAGGCTCAACCGCCGAAAGACCAAAGTTATGCCGATAGCCGCTGAAGACCGATGCTGCGGTTGGCAGATCGACCGTCAGCCCGTAGCGCGCCATATCCTGGAAGAGCGGCGGTACGGGACGCGAGCTGAGACGCGGCTCGCCACAGCCAGCCAGGGTCAGACAGAGCGCCGCCAGCAGCATCAGCGACAGCGGGGACTTCATATGCGTCATCATCATCTCCAGGGCATCGCCCGCCAGTCATGGGAAGGGGTCATCAGCGGATGACAAACCCGGCTTCGGCGAAGCGACGCACGATCTCGAAGCGCAGATCACTACAGACTGTTGCGACATTGTCGACATTGGCGACGACGCTGCGCAGCTCGAAAATCATGGCGCCTTCGGTGATCTCGCTCATCAACACCTTCGGCGAGGGCTGTGGCAGGATCATCGGATGCGCCCTGGCGATCTCAACCAGAAGATCGCGGACGTTATGGGGATCGACGCTGTGGGCGACGCCAACGCGTATCTTGGCCTGGCCCAGCAGATCGTTGTGCATCCAGTTTTTGACATTGCCGGAGACCAGTGCGGAATTTGGAACAATCAGCACGGCGCGATCGAAGGTTTCGATTTCAGTGGCGCGGACGTTGATCCGCTTCACATAGCCTTCGGCATCGCCCACAACGATAAGATCGCCTGATTTGATCGGCCGTTCGGCAAGAAGAATGAGCCCCGACACAAAGTTCGATACGATCGACTGGAGGCCGAAGCCGATACCAACCGACAGGGCGCCGGCGACGATGGCGAGGTTCTGGAAATCAATGCCGAGATAGGTAAAGCCGATGGCGGCGGCGATGATGATGCCGATATAGCCGATGCCGGTGTAGATCGAGTTGCGCAGACCGACATCCATGCGGGTGGCTGGCAGAAAGCGCTGGTCAAGCCAGCGCTGAACCGCCCGGGTGATGATGAGCCCGATGGTGAAAACGCCAAGGCTGCCGAGGAGGGCAGCCAGCGACAGGGTAATGCCGCCGATCTTCACCCCGAAGAAGGCGGCACGGACCATGCCAAGTGCATCGCGGGAATCAACGCCCCATGGGGCGACCAGCATGAAAACGGCGACCAGGGTCACGAAGGCGCGCAGAATGCCGGAAATAAGAATGCCAGAAAGGGTGATAGAGCTTGAATCGATGCCAAGCATCATCGCCAGACGGCGGCCGGCACGCGTATCCGGGCGAGTGATCTCGCCTACCGTCTCATCCACCAGGTTGAGAACAATCACCAGGGCGCCGAGCACAATGACGGCCCACACGACCTGGCCGGCCAGAAAGGAGGCGAAGGCAATATAGCCGAACAAGGCGCCGCCGCCCACCAGGACCACGGCAAGCCACAGGGCAAGGCGCAGGGTGCGCCATAGCGGGGAGCTGGGAGCAGGATCGCCATAAGCGCTTTTGGCACGCTCGTCATGTTCGGCGTTTTCGACATAGGCTACGGCTGACAGGCCGGTGGCGAGCGTGATGGCAAACACCAGCGCCTTGGTGCCAAAGGTCGCAAGTGTCACCGGCAG
The DNA here is from genome assembly GCA_021732205.1 of Hyphomicrobiales bacterium. Classification (GTDB taxonomy): domain Bacteria; phylum Pseudomonadota; class Alphaproteobacteria; order Rhizobiales; family UBA4765; genus Raskinella. The sequence goes on from JAKFVK010000137.1 coordinate 2,481, forward strand.
CGGAACGACAATGATATTATTGAACTGTTGAAGCAGATGGAATCCAGCGATGACCGAAGCAATGGCGGTCAGGCTGGCCATGGCCGGCTGCGCAAGCCGATCGGACATCGGCAGCAAGCGCCAGGCGGGGCGGGATGGCTCAAACAGGGTCAGCGCGATCGCCCGCACACCGGTCATGATGGCTGTTGCATAGATGATGGCGTCAGCCAGGATACGAAAGCGGAACGGCAAAAGTTCAAGACCGGCCAGCACACGAACGATCAGGAAAACCGCCGCAACAGGCAGAAACGCATTGATGAGGGCTGTCCATACCGCCAGCAGCGCGCGCTCCAGGGGTGTTGGTTTATTCTCGTTCTTGGCACCAAAAAAACCACCGCGCGGCGCGGCAAGCAGGCGACGGCGGGCGGGGCGGTAAAGCACGCCGGCGACGGCCATCATCATCAGAAAAACGGAAAACTGCAGAATATTCCCTGTCTGCCCGAGCAGGGCCACCCAGTCGGATAACAGATAGCCGATGCCAAGAGACATGCGCGGCAAGGCGGCGGCCACGTCGCGCCACAGGCTGGGATCAAGAATTGACTGGGTGTGTTCGAAAATCTGCCGGCTGAAGAGATCGCGCCGCCGCTCGCTTATGCGCTCAGAAAGTTGCGACAGATCGCCTTGCAAGACGCGCGCCTGGCGCAGTGCGGCGGTCAGATCGCTCAGGTTCTTGGCTTCTGCCTCGCGATCCCGGGTTATTTCCGGTGCTTCGCTCTGGCCTGCCTCGGGTTTTGGCCCGATCTGCTTCAGCCGATCCTCGCTTGCCTTGGCGTCTGGTTCAAGATCGCTCACGAGACCTGCCAGATCATCATTGGCGCCGTCGAGTTCATCGCGCATGCCCGCCAATTCGTTCTGGTTAAGGTCGACGCGCTGAAGCGCCGCGTTCAACCTTTCCACCAGCGAACGGTTCGTATCGAGACGTTTCTTGACGGTGGCATCGGTCGCCAGCGCTGCGCCGGCGAATGCCAGGCACATCAGGATCGTTGCCAGAATCTGGCATAGCCGCGTTGTCCGCATCCCGGTCTCCTCACCTACGAATCAGGCGGGCCCAAGGCAAACGAAAGCTTGCAGCGGGTCAAGTGTGCTCAATCGAGGCGGATTC
>JAKFVK010000154.1 GCA_021732205.1 Hyphomicrobiales bacterium
ACCAGGGGTAAAATTGCGGATAGGTTTTAATGATATGAACGGCAAGCCGTGCCAGTTCCCGCGTTGTCATCCGCGTCCCCGGATCGGGCAGTCCGGTCGAATTGGAGAAGATTGACTGCGTCAATCCAAGTTCGCGGGCCCGTTTGGTCATGCGCGACGCAAAGGCCGCCTCGTTACCGGACAGGCCTTCAGCCAGAACGATGCAACCATCATTGGCCGAGACGATGATCGCTCCTTTCAGCAAATCTCCAACCTTGATGCGGCTGTTGAGCTGGGCGAACATGGTGGAGCCGCCGGAGGGTGCACCACCGGTGCGCCACGCATATTCGCTGACAGAAAATTCCGTATCAATGGTGAGGCGGGCATTGGCGATTTCGTTGAAAATGACTTCCTGTGTCATCAACTTGACCATCGAGGCCGGCGCCATCAGCCGGTCGGCGTTTTTCTCATAGAGAACGGTCTGCGTATCGGCGTCGACGACGATCGCGAATTCAGCGCTGGTGTCGATACCGCCGGCTGGCGCCGCAGGACCTGCGGCAATAGCGAACGACGGCGCAACCAGAACACCCCATGACAGCATGACGAGCCGGCACATCGCTGAAAGACGCGTCAGCCTAAACCTGTTCATATTGCCCCCCGGTACGCATCGCATGCCAAGGTACCAAGCCTGATCAGCGGCGGCAATCGACGTTCTACTGGTTTACAACGGCAATATGCGCGCCGAAACAGCGCCCAGTTTTCGCGCACTCTCGACGGCCTTTTCAGCCGCTGGCTGACCGAACAGAGGCGCGAGCCGCACCTGGTAAAAGGTGATGCCGCTGACATTGACCGGATCAACCACCGCTTGCCCCAGGGCTGACAGACCGTCGCGGATACGAAATGCTTCGGCTGGATCGCGGAACGACCCCGCATTGACGCTGAATATGAGCCTTTGACCGCCCTTGCGCTCATGATCCCCCGACAGTACCGCCGGCGCGGTTGAAGCGAGGATCACGGGCGCGCTCACAGGCGCTGCCAGCGCCGGAACAGGCGGCTGGGGTGTGGCGGCCAGCGGTGCCGGCCGGGGTGCTGATGTCGGGACAAACGCACCAGCCGAGGCAAGCTGCACCGGCTCCTCGCGCGGGCGTGGTTGCGGCAAGGGCGCCAGCGTATCGGCGAGCGCGAGTTGGATCGGTGATTTCTGGCCAACCGGATGGACCGCCCAGTCGGGAATGGGGGCCAGCCGCGCCACCTCCTGCGGCGGCAACGGCACGCCATTGGCCTTCACGGTCGTCACCAGCCAATCATCATTGCCGTCAAGCGGCGCTGCGCCGACATAAGTGACCCGCACACGGGCAACACCCCGGCCATGGAAATCGAGGAGTTGGGCCGAGCGTTTCGACAGATCGATAATGCGATCGCTGTGGAATGGGCCGCGATCATTGACGCGCACGACAACTGACCGCCCGTTCGTTGTGTTGGTCACACGGACGTAAGAGGGCAGCGGCAGCGTGCGATGGGCCGCACTGAAGGCATGCATGTCGTAGACTTCGCCATTCGCGGTCCGCCGCCCGTGAAAATCATCGCCGTACCAGGAGGCGACCCCGGCCTCATCATGGCTTGGATCGAATTTGGGCTGATAGGATTTGCCACGGACCTTGTAGGCCTTGCCGACACGATACACCCCTCCCCCGCGCGGCACCGGCGTGCCCGGCTCAACGACACGCTTGCTGGCGGCAACGCCATATTCGCTCGGAGAGAAGCCTTTTTTTGCTGTTTCCTGACGGGCTGGATTGGAGCATGCCGCAAGCGTCAGCGCGATCATGGCAACAGAACAACGTGCCACAGCACGCCGTTGGGTCTGCAAAGACATTTTGATAAAGCCAATCACGCAAAACACCCGAACGCGCGCGGCTCCACGATCGGTGAAACCCGCTGGCACGAAAATCGACCTGAAGTGATTACAATTCGGTTAATCAAGCCGGCAACTTTACGAATCGTGAAAGGATCGGCTGATGAAATGGCCCAGCAAATTGGCAATTTCGCGTCCGACAAGCCTTAGCTGCCGATGCGGGCCAGCCCCTTGAGCCCATCGTCGCGGTGCCAGAAAAGTTGCCCGTCATCGCGTTGGTAGAGGCGGAAGCAGAAGCGTTTGCCATTCTCATATGTCTGCCATTGCTGACAGAGCTGATCACCACTCACCCACCATTTACCCTCATCGCTGACGCGCGCGAAAACACCAAGCCCGGCCGCTTTGCCTGTGCCGTCAACAACGCCGCCAGGGCGATAATAGAGCGGAAATTCTCCGCCAGCGGGTACTTTTAGGTAGATCCGGCGCCCTTCTATGAGGGGTTTGATATCGCGACCCGAAATGGGCGTGTCGCCGGGCGACTGCGCAAAGCCTGCTGTCGCGAGAGCAAAAATGCCGAGCACCGCGCAAACTCGAAACCGCATCACATCATCCTTCTCCTGCAGTCATCCTACGACATCAGCCACGCATTGGATGTTGTGATTGAGCCGGCGGGCAGCACTCGATCTTTTTACAACTGCCAACCCAAAATTAACCATTATTCAGCAAATTCAAGCGATTGATCATCATCAAAAATCGACCATTCAAAATAAGGATGAGGCTGCGAATGTTAAGTCTGCTGTCGCGGTTGAATCTGACGGCCAAAACACTTCTGTGCGTATTTCTTCTGCTCTCGACGTCCGCAGTGATGTCAGCCGGTCTGGGTTGGTACATGTTGATGCAGAGCAATGTCGATCGCGCCAGGATGGAAGCCGAGACCAATCTGCGGACGCTGACAGTTCAGCTCCGTGATTCCCATCCGGAAGCGAAGATCAGTTTTGAGGGCGCGCGGGTAGCCGAGGTGCGGATGGCGAAACTGCCGGACTTCGCCGATCACGGCATCGTTGACGACACCACCTTGTCGGTCGGGGGCACCGCGACCATATTCCTGGTGGACGATAAAGGCGCCTTCATTCGCCGCACGACAAATGTCAAAAAGGAAAATGGTGACCGGGCTGTCGGCACCGCTTTGGCGCCGGATCATCCCGCGCAAGCCTTTGTGAACCGGGGAAAGCCGTATTACGGGCCGGCGGTTCTGTTCGGACGCTCCTTCTATACTGCCTATCAGCCATTCCTGGGCGAGGACGGCAAGGTCAAGGGCATCCTCTATGTCGGCGTTCCCACCGAGAAATTTTCTGAGCAGTTACATGCGCTCATGTTCAACCTCGGATTGTTCAGCCTCTTCATCATGGTGATCATGGCCGTGGCGACATTTGTCATGGTACGCATCGGGCTGAAGCCCTTGCTGTGCGCGACAGATGCGGTCAAAGAAGTGGCTGCGGGCAATCTCGACATAAAGATTGAACACACCAGCCGTGCTGATGAAATCGGTGCGCTGGTGAGGGCGGTCAGTGTCCTGCGCGACAAGGCGTTATCGGCTCGCGCTACTGAAGGCGACCGTCTTGCCGACGCCGAGAAGCGCGGTAATCGCGCCAAGGAACTCGACGACGCCATCCACGAATTTGAAGCGAACATGACCCGGCAGATCCGCGAAACTCAACAGGTCGCTCGCAACATTCTGCTCAACCGCAACGAGCTGAGCAACGCCGCCACAGCCGTCAAC
>JAKFVK010000119.1 GCA_021732205.1 Hyphomicrobiales bacterium
CCACCGCCACCACCGTCCAGGCGCGTCTGGGCATCGATCAGGGGGCGGCCTTTGATATCCATGCCGTATGCACCGGCTTTGTGTATGCCCTGAGCGTTGCCGACGCCATGATCCGCACCGGCGCCCATCGCCGGGCGCTCGTGATCGGCGCTGAAACCTATTCGCGTATCCTCGACTGGAACGATCGCGCCACCTGCGTGCTTTTTGGCGACGGGGCGGGGGCTGTCGTGCTCGAAGCGCGCGAGGAAGCAGCCGAGCTTGCCGGGCGCGGCATCCTTGCAACCAAGCTGCGCGCCGATGGCCGCCACAAATCCAAGCTCTATGTTGATGGCGGCCCGTCCACCACCCAGACGACCGGCCATCTGCGCATGGAAGGCAAGGAAGTCTTCAAGCTGGCAGTCGGCATGGTGCCCGGCATCGTCCACGACATTCTCGGCGAGGAAGGGCTGAAAGCAAGCGATATCGACTGGTTCGTGCCCCATCAGGCCAATGAGCGGATTATCCTTGCCACCGCCGACAAGCTCGGCATTCCGCGCGAGAAAGTCATCCTCACCGTTGCCGATCACGCCAACACGTCGTCCGCCTCGATTCCACTAGCCCTTGACCGGGCGGTTGCCGATGGGCGCATCAAGGAAGGCGACCTGCTGCTGCTGGAAGCGATGGGCGGCGGCTTCACCTGGGGTGCGGCGCTGGTGCGCTGGTAGGCGATCCCGCAAATCGCCGCTTGCGCAGCCGGGGTGCCATGATTATGGTCCGCGGCCTGTCGGAGTGTAGCGCAGCCTGGTTAGCGCACTAGTCTGGGGGACTAGGGGTCGTGGGTTCGAATCCCGCCACTCCGACCAGCCTTTGCTCTGCGAGCCTCGACTCGGCTGGCCGAAGGCAAGGCAAGCGAGCAGGCATGCGGAGGCTGTCACGCCGTAGCCAACTGGCGAAGGCAGGTTGTTCTTGCCGCCTGATCGCGCCATGATAATTTCTTACTGCGACCTGTCGATCAGGAATACGTAAGAAATGTCAAACACAGCAACCCTTTCCGCTAAATTCCAGATTTCTATTCCCAAGGAAGTCCGCACCGCGCAGCAATGGCAGGCGGGGCAGGAATTTGCCTTCATTCCTAAAGGGGCTGGCGTGTTAGTTGTTCCGGTGTCGGACGCAAAGCAACTGGCCGGCATCGCCAAGGGCGCCAACATATCCGCCTTTCGTGATCGCCAAGACCGCTTCTGATGCGACTTATTGATACGTCGGCATGGATCGAGTGGCTTGTTGCCTCTGAGACTGGCCAGCGTCTTGCCGACTGCATGCCGGAGCGCCGGGACTGGCTTGTTCCAACCATGGTTCAGCTCGAACTTGCAAAATGGCTTCGGCGCGAGGCCGGAGAAGACAAGGCAGATCAGGTGATCGCCTTCACGCAGCTTGGTGTTCTGGCCGCGCTCGATACGCCCATCGCACTTATCTGCTGCCGAGCTTTGTGCACGGCTCAAGCTCACGACCGCTGATGCCATCATCTATGCGACGGCTTTGGCCTACAGCGCTGAGCTCATTACCTGTGAAGCGCATTTCGAAGGGCTGCCGGGCGTGACCTATATCGTCAAATCAGCGAACTGACCGGCTGATACCCATTCACCCCTTCGCCACTTCCTCGAAATACATCTCCCGCAGCTTGGCGACCACCGGGCCGGGTTTTCCCCCGCCCACCGTCTTGCCGTCAATGGTGACGACAGGCATGGCAATGGTCGAGGCGGAGGTGAAGAAGATTTCCGCCGCATTCATCGCTTCATCCACCGTGAAGGCGCGCTCGACCACCTTCATCTGCAAATTCTCGGCAATCTTCATGAGTGTGCGCCGCGTCACCCCCGGCAGGATAGCGCTCGATAATTCGCGTGTGATGATCTCGCCGGCCCTGGTGACGATGAAGGCGGTCGATGAGGCTCCTTCGGTGACGTGCCCGTCCTCGACCATCCACGTTTCGGCAACGCCGGCAGCCTTTGCGGCCTGCTTGGCGAGCACCTGGGCGAGGAGGGCCGTTGATTTGATGTCACGCCGCTTCCAGCGCAGATCGGGCAGGGTGATGATGGCTGCCCCGGTTTTGGCTAAGGGATTGTCGCGGAAGGGCTTGGCTTGCGTGAACATCACGACCGTCGGCGTGATGTCGGGCGGGCAGGTGAAGTCGCGCTCATAAACGCCGCGCGTCACCTCGATATAGATCAACCCCTCCGCAAGTCCGTTGCGGGCGATCAGCTCGTCCTGGATCGCAATCCATTCATTGATGCTATGGGGGTTTTTGATGGCAATCTCGCCAAGCGAGCGGTCGAGCCGCTCCAGATGCGGCAGATTGTCAATCGTCCTGCCTTGAAGCACCGCCGAGACCTCGTAGATGCCATCCCCGAAGAGAAAGCCGCGATCCATCACCGGGATCTTCGCCTCCTCCAGCGGGAGATAGGTGCCGTTGACGTAAACGATGCGGGGAGAAGGGGTCATGGTCAGTTCCTGCCTTGCAATGAGGGCGATTAATGACTGAGAATTTTCGACAGAAAAAGCTGGGCGCGGTCCGAGCGCGGCTTGCCGAAAAACTCGTCTGTTGGACGATCCTCGATGATCTCGCCCTTGTCCATGAAGATGACGCGGTCAGCCACCTTGCGGGCAAACCCCATTTCATGGGTGACGACCATCATCGTCATGCCGTCATGCGCCAGCGCCACCATGACATCGAGCACTTCGGTGATCATTTCCGGGTCGAGCGCCGAGGTCGGCTCGTCAAACAGCATGGCGATAGGGTCCATCGCGAGCGCGCGTGCAATCGCCACGCGCTGCTGCTGCCCGCCGGACAATTGACCGGGGAATTTATCGGCGTGCTCCTCCAGACCCACGCGATGGAGGAGAGCGGTTGCCTTCGCCATGGCTTCAGCGCGGCTGCGCCCCAGCACCTTGGTCTGGCCAAGGCAGAGATTGTCGATGATTTTCAGATGAGGAAACAGCTCGAAATGCTGGAACACCATGCCGATACGGGCGCGCAGTTTCGGCAGATCGGTGCCCTTCGCCGCAACCTCGATACCATCAACGGTGATCGCGCCGGACTGGAAGGGCTCCAGCCCGTTCACGCATTTGATGAGCGTCGACTTGCCCGATCCCGACGGGCCGCACACCACCACCACCTCGCCCTTGTCGATCGCCGTCGTGCAGGATTTCAGCACCTGGAATGTCGGGGCGTACCATTTGCACACATCGCGCATCTCGATCATTGGCATCGGTTGTTGTCCTATCGCGGGATAGCGGTGCGCATCTGCAAGCTCTTGACGAGGCGCGAAGCGGAAAACGATATGGCGAAATAGACGAGAGCGGCGAACACATACATCTCGATAAGGCGCCCATCGCGTTGCGCCACATTGGAGGCCGCGCCAAGAAAATCGGTGATCGAAATAACGTAGACCAGCGAGGTGTCCTGAAACAGGATGATGGTCTGCGTCAGGATCACCGGCAGCATGTTGCGCACCGCCTGCGGCACGATGATGTAGCCCATCACCTGCCAATAGGTGAGGCCGATCGCATAGCCCGCCGCCAACTGGCCACGCGGGATCGACTGGA
>JAKFVK010000227.1 GCA_021732205.1 Hyphomicrobiales bacterium
CAACATGCCGCCGCCGGGCTTTGCCGGTGTCGCGGCATGGGGCGATGAGTGGACGGAATGGAGCCCCTTCACCTACCCCTTCAATATCACCCAGGCGCCGGCGATCTCGCTCCCTTGCGGGCTTAACAGCGAGGGATTACCCATCGGTCTGCAACTCGTTGGCCGGTTGCGTGAGGATGAAACCGTGCTCATCGCCGCGCGCGCCTTTGAGAAGGCAAGTCCGTTCGCCCGTGTCGATCATCCACGCCCCGCCTGACTGAGGACAGTGCCATGACCATCGCCTTTCGCAGCGGACTTGCCGCCTGCGACCATTACATCGAAGCTCTCTACGACAGCGTGCGCGGCATGTCCTCGCGCTTTGCGGCAACGATCACCTGTCATCTCATGCGCCGGCAGAGCGACATGGGCATCAATGGTCCCATCGCTGAAATCGGGACGTTCGAGGGGCGCTTTTTCATTGCGCTCGCCCATGCCCTGCAGGCAGGCGAGAAAGCCTTGGCCATCGATCTCTTCAACTGGCCAAATGATGGATTGCTTGATCTTTTCCGGCAGCATCTGGCGCGTTGCGGCATCGATGAGGCGAACATTGTCATTCACAAAGGTGCGAGCGATGATCTGTTACCTGCCGATATCCGCGCCAAGCTTGGCAGTGAGGCCGGCTTGCGGCTTTTTCACATCGACGGCGAGCATTCGCGCGAGGCGATCAGCCGCGACCTTGATCTCGCGCATGCGGTAATGCATCCCCAGGGGCTGATCATTCTCGATGACATGCTCCACCCCGGTTACCCGCTTCTGGTGATTGCCGTTCACGAATGGCTGCAACGCCACCCCGATATGAAGGTGCTGGCCATCATCGACAGGGAGGACATCGTTGCGGCTGCCAAATTCGTGCTGTGCCGGGCCGATGCGGTATCGCTTTACGAGGATGATCTGATGGCAAGCTTCCCCGCCCAGCATTTCGTGCTGGGGGCGGAATTTGAAAGCTATTTCTGCGTCGTGCTGACGCCCAAGCCGCGCCTTGCCGAGGTCGACTGATCACACATCGACCTGACCGGGCGGGGCAGGCGGCAGAGGCGCTGCTGTTACGCGGGGGGAGGCGAAATAGCGCATCACGACGTAGAAGACCGGTGTGAACAGCAGCCCGAACAGGGTGACGCCGAGCATGCCGGAGAACACCGCTGTGCCCAGAGACTGGCGCATCTCAGCGCCCGCGCCAGATGACAGGACGAGTGGTACCACGCCAAGAATAAAGGCGAACGAGGTCATGAGAATGGGCCGCAGCCGGGTTCGTGCGGCAGCGATCGCCGCTTCGAAACGGCTCATGCCCATTTCCTCCGCCTGCTTGGCGAATTCGACGATCAAAATCGCGTTCTTGGCGGCAAGGCCAACCAGCACGACCAGCCCGATATCAACCAGGACGTTGCGATCAAGACCGCGAAGCCCGATGCCGATCATCGCCGCCAGGATACACATCGGGACAATCAGAACGACGGCGAGCGGCAGCAGCCAGCTTTCATAAAGGGCTGCCAGCAGCAGGAAGACAAAGACAACGGCAAGGCCAAAGGCGAGCAGCGCCGTGTTGCCGGCAAGCTTTTCTTGCAGCGCGATTTCCGTCCATTCGAAACCAAAACCCGGTGGCAGGCGCTCAACTGCCAGCCGCTCCAGCGTGGCGATGCCCTGACCGGATGAGACGCCGGGCAGCAGGGCGACCTGCACTTCGGCAGCCGGAAAAAGATTATAGCGTGGCAGACGATAGGGGCCGGTCGTGTCGGTGAAATTGGCAACGGAGCCGATGGGCACCATCTCGCCGCTGGCGTTGCGGGTGCGCAAATTGGCAACATCGCGCAGGTCAACCCGGAAGGGATTGTCGGCCTGTGCGGTCACCCGGTAGGTACGGCCGAGAATGTTAAAATCATTGATGTAGGCGGAGCCCATATAGACCGACAGCGTTTCAAAAACGCGGGCGATGGGCACGCCGAGTTTCTCAGCCTTGGTGCGGTCAATATCGGCAAAAATCTGGGGCGTCTTGGTGTTAAACAGCGTAAACCCCTGCGCAAATCCGTTCTGCGGATTGGCAGCACTCGCCATCGCCCACGCCGCCCCTTCGAGGGCGGCGACGCCACGACCGGAGCGGTCCTGCACATAGAGTTTCAGGCCGCCGCCGGTGCCGATGCCCGGCACCGAAGGCGGTTCAATGACCAGAATAAAGGCTTCCTTGATGGCTGCCACCTGCTGGCGCAGATCGCCCAGAATGGCCCTGGCGCCAAGCCCCTTGGCGGCGCGCTCCTCGAAGGGCAGGAGGCGAACGAAAATAACCCCTGTGTTCGGGGCGTTGGTGAAGGTCGCGCCATCAAAGCCGACGAAGACGACGGCGCGATCAACGCCTGGCCGGCTGCGGATGAGCGCACTGGCTTTACGCACCACCTCATCGGTGCGGGTGAGCGATGATCCGGGCGGCAGCTGGAAGGCGGCAATGAAATAGCCGCGATCAAGCTGGGGGATGAGGCCGGTCGGCGTGCTGGCGAGGCGGACATAGGTGAACGCGATCAGGCCGGCATAGGCAATCAGGACAATGACGGCAAAGCGCAGAAGGCGGCTTGTCAGGGCGCCGTAGCCCGTTGACAGCCTGCCAAACGCCCAGTTGAACCCGCGGAAAAACGCCTTGAGCGGGGCGGATATGAGCGCAATCATTTTACCGAAAAAGCTGGTTGGTGCCGTGCCCTTAACGTGGGGGCGCAGCAACAGGGCAGCAAGGGCCGGAGACAGGGTCAGCGACACAAAGGCCGATAGAAGCGTCGAGACGGCGATGGTGACGGCGAACTGCTTGTAAAACGACCCTTGAAGCCCGGTGATGAAAGCGGTCGGCACGAAGACCGCACAGAGAACAAGCGCAATCGCCAGAAGCGCATTACTGACCTCATCCATCGTCTTGTGGGCGGCCTCGCGCGGGTCCATGCCCTCGGCCAGATAACGCTCGACATTCTCCACCACGACAATGGCATCATCGACGACAATGCCAATCGACAGCACCAGTCCAAACAGCGAGAGCGTGTTGAAGTTGATGCCAAGCACCGCCATGAAGGCGAAGGTGCCGAGAATTGACACGGGAATGGCGATGATCGGGATGATTGCAGCGCGCCAAGTCTGCAGAAAGATAATCACAACAATGACGACCAGAAGTATCGCCTCGAAGAACGAATGGATAACGGCATCGACGGATTGCTGGATGAATTCGGTCGGATTGTAGACAACGCGGTAGTCAAGGCCGCTCGGGAAACTCTGTTTCAGCTCCTCCATGCGGGCGCGCACGGCGGCAGCGGTCGACAGGGCGTTTGAACCGGGGCGCTGGAACACCACGAGGGCGGTTGCCACGGCGTCATCGAGATAGGCGTTGACATTGTAATCCTGCGAGCCGAGTTCGACGCGGGCGATGTCACGCAGGCGGGTGACGGCGCCGTCACTGTCCGTCTTGACGATGATGTCAGAAAATTCGTCGGGGTTTGACAGGCGTCCGAGCGTGCGGATGGCAAGCTCGAATCCTCCCGCCGACTGGGCCGGTGGCTGATTGAT
>JAKFVK010000075.1 GCA_021732205.1 Hyphomicrobiales bacterium
CTCGTTCCGAGGGACAAGGAAAGCACGTGCTTTGCGTGCGATTCCGGAGGTGGATGATGGAAAACGCAATTCTCGTTGGCATATCCCGACAAGCCGTGCTCGAGCGCGAGCTTGGTATCATCGCCAACAACGTCGCTAACGTGAACACCGCCGGCTTCAAGCGCGACAGCCTGCTGTTCAAGGACTTCATCAACCCGGTGACGAAGGCAGACGCCTTCCGCAAGCCCGATCAGCCGGTCCATTTCGTCATCGACCCGCGCTCCGTCACCGATCAATCGGCGGGTGAACTCGACCGTACCGGTCGCGAGTTGGACGTTGCACTCCAGGGCGAGGGCTATTTCGTTGTCCAGACACCGCGCGGCGAGCGCTTCACACGCGCCGGCAGTTTCCAACTGAACAATCAGGGTGAACTCGTCACCAGCAACGGCGAGCAGATACTGGGCGATGGCGGGCCGATCACATTCGCTGCCAATGAAACCCAGGTTGGCATCGGCGCGGATGGAACGATCTCGACCAATCTTGGCCAGCGCGGGCGTCTGCGCATCGAACGCTTTGCCGAAAACGTTGCACTGACCAAGGAAGGCAACAATCTTTTCTCCGCCCCCAACGGCACACGCGGAGAGGCAACAACCACAACCCGCGTTCTTCAAGGCGCGGTCGAGCGATCCAATGTCCGCCCGGTCATAGAAATCGGACGCCTCATCGAAGTCACCCGCAGCTATGTGTCGATATCGCAGATCGTCGATCGCGCCGCCGAACTGCGCCGCACCGCCATCCAACAGCTTGGCAACCCCAACGCTTAATCCAGTAAAGGGATCAACGCCATGCAGGCAATTCGCACCGCCGCCACCGGAATGGCCGCTCAGGAACTCAACGTCACGGTCATTTCCAACAACATCGCCAACTTGCGCACCACCGGTTTCAAGCGCCAGCGCGCCGAGTTCCAGGACCTGCTCTATCTCAACCTGCGCCGCGCCGGCACCTCGACCTCGCAGTCAAATACAATTGTGCCCTCGGCGATCGAACTGGGCACCGGTGTGCGCACCGGGGCCACACCACGCATCCATACGCAGGGCTCGTTACAGCAAACCGACAAGGACTTTGACATTGCCGTGCGCGGCGAGGGTTATTTCCGCATCACCCTGCCAGACGGGCGCACCGCCTATTCGCGCGACGGCTCTTTCCAGACCGACGCGCAGGGCCAGATCGTTACCAAGGACGGCTATGTGCTCGATCCCGCGATCACAGTGCCGCAGAACGCCACCGCCATTACCATCTCTGGCACCGGCGTTGTCCAGGCAACGGTGCCCGGACAGACCGCGCCGCAGGATGTCGGACAAATCCAGCTCGCCCGCTTCATCAACAAATCAGGGCTTGAATCGCTTGGCGACAATCTCTTCATCGAAACCGCCGCCTCCGGTGCCGCCCAGTCGGCCAACCCCGGCGCCGAAGGCTACGGTACGCTGCAGCAGAAATTTCTCGAAGAGGCGAACGTCAACGCCGTCACCGAGATTTCCGACCTGATCGCCGCCCAGCGCGCTTACGAAATGAACGCCCGCGTCATCCGCTCGGGCGATGAACTCCTCCAGGCAACCGCCCAGCTCGGTCGATAATCGGAGATAGATGATGAAACGGTCTTTAGCAGCCTTATATTTCCTGTCGCTCACATCCCTGTGTAGCGCCGCCGCCGACCGCCCGGTCCTCAAAGGCAATCTCATCGTGGCCGGTACGCTCGTGACACTTGGCGATCTGATCGAGAACGCCGGGATCAATGCCGGTGAGGCCCTGTTCCATGCCCCTGATATCGGCGCTCAGGGAACGATCCAGACATGGCGCATTGTCGAGGCGGCACGCTCGCTTGGCGTCCAGGATATCGACACCAGAAATTTGCAGACAGTGCGCATCGAGCGCACGGGTCGCACTGCGTCGTCCGGCGAGATTGCCGATGCGCTGGCGCAGGAGTTCATGACCCGCTCCGCCATCGCCGACCGCAACCGCGTTGTCGTACAGCTGGACGCAGGCAGCGGCCCCTACCAGTTCGACGCGCCGCTCGAAGCGCCACTCCTGATTGAAAATCTCACGCATGAGCCAACAACCGGCCGCTTTGAAGCCGCGCTGTCTGTGCGCGGCACCGGCAAACGCAGCCGTCAGGTGCGCATTTCGGGTGTGCTGACCGAGTTGGTCGACGCGCTGCGTCTGCGCCGAACCGTCGGCCGTGGCGAAGTCATCACACCCGGTGATGTGACGGTTGAGCGTATCGCCCGCAACCGGGCCGGCGCTGACCTGGCGGCGACGCTTGGAGAAGTCGTCGGCCTTGCCCCCCGCCGCTCGATTGCCGAAGGCCTGTTCGTGCGCAGCGTTGATCTTGAAAAGCCTCGGGTTATTGCCCGCAACGATTCCGTCACCATCGTGCTGGAAACGCCACACATGGTTCTCTCGGTGCGTGGCCGCGCCGTTGACGGCGGAGCTGTCGGCGACGTCATCGACGTCCAGAACATCAATTCCAAGCGCGTTGTCCAGGCAACCATCCTTGGCCCAGGCAAGGTCACCGCACGTCTCAGCACCCAACGTCAGACGGCATCCGCCGCCGCGCCTCAACCGCTCACCACTCCTTGAGGACACCAACCATGCTTCTGAGAAAATTCCTGCTCGCCTCAAGCGTATCGACGATCGCTCTCATGCTGGCGAACTGCGCGGCGGTCGACCGGCTGGCCCAGATCGGCGCGCCCCCTGCCCTCGCCTCCATCGAAAATCCCGAGACCAAACCGGGCTACCGTCCTGTACGCATGCCGCTGCCGCCGCCTGAACCGATTTCGACCAATTCGAACTCGCTCTGGCGATCCGGCTCGCGGGCCTTCTTCAAGGATCAGCGCGCCTCCCGTGTCGGTGACATTCTGACGGTACGGGTGAACGTCACCGACAGGGCCAATATCTCCAACCAGACGCGGCGCCAGCGCACCAATAGCGAGCAGACGGGCGCCACCAACTTCTTCGGTCTGGAGACCCTGGCGCCGGGGGTTGGCATCGATCCGGCAAACCTCGTCAATACCAATTCAACCGCCAACAGCCAGGGCCAGGGTTCGGTCCAGCGCGCCGAAACGCTGACCACCAACGTCGCTGCCGTCGTCACTCAGGTTCTACCCAATGGCAACATGGTGATCGAGGGCAAGCAGGAGGTGAGGGTCAATTTTGAAATTCGCGAGCTGATTGTCGCCGGCGTCATCCGGCCTGAGGATATCGATACAGCCAATATCATCGATTCCTCAAAAATCGCCGAAGCCCGCATCGCCTATGGCGGCCGGGGCCAGATCACCGATGTCCAGCAGCCGCGTTACGGCCAGCAGGTGCTGGATATCGTTTTGCCGTTCTAGGCGTTTGACCTTCGTGACAATTCAAGGAAAAAGGCAAAAGCAGCGCTAAATACGACATTTTGAGACCAAATTTTGCCTGTCGACCCGGACCGCTGTGCGCAACGCGCCGTCCTGGTCATGCCAATGCTCGTTTCTTTTTGCGCCCACCGTCCCTCGGTAGGTAGCTCCCCGAGACCCCACCCCGCTCCCC
>JAKFVK010000058.1 GCA_021732205.1 Hyphomicrobiales bacterium
TTTCCGGGCCACGGACCGCGGCGCGAGTGAGGGATAGGCCATGAATTTCGAGAAATACACGGAACGTGCCCGCGGCTTTGTTCAGGCGGCGCAATCTCTGGCGTTGCGGGAAAATCATCAACAGGTGTTGCCTGAGCACCTCCTGAAGATTCTCATCGATGACGAGCAGGGGCTGGCGTCGGGGTTGATCGAGCGCTCCGGCGGGCAGGCGGGCGAGATGCGCCGCACGGTCGAGACATTGTTGTCCAAGGTGCCCAAGGTGGAAGGTGGCAGCGGCCAGACCTATCTGTCACCCGCGCTGGCGCGACTGTTTGCGACGGCGGAAAAGGCGGCTGAAAAGGCGGGCGACAGTTTTGTGACGGTGGAGCGTCTCCTGCTCGCGCTGGCGATCGAGAAGGACACTGAAGCCGGCAAAGTATTAGCGAAAGCCGGTGTAACGCCACAGGGACTTCATGCGGCAATCGAGGATTTGCGCAAGGGGCGCAAGGCTGCCTCGGCGTCAGCCGAAAATCAGTATGACGCATTGAAAAAATATGCCCGCGACCTCACCGAAGCGGCGCGGGAGGGGAAGCTCGATCCTGTCATCGGCCGTGATGAGGAAATCCGTCGGACGATTCAGGTTCTGTCGCGGCGGACCAAGAATAATCCCGTGCTCATCGGCGAACCAGGCGTTGGCAAGACAGCCATTGTCGAGGGGCTGGCGCTCAGGATCGTCAATGGCGATGTGCCGGAATCCCTGAAAGACAAACAGCTCCTGTCGCTCGATATGGGCGCGCTGATCGCGGGTGCCAAATATCGCGGTGAATTCGAGGAGCGCCTCAAGGCGGTGTTGCAGGAAGTGACAGCGGCAGCCGGCCAGATCGTGCTCTTCATCGACGAGATGCATACGCTGGTCGGGGCCGGCAAGGCGGATGGGGCGATGGATGCCTCGAACCTGCTGAAGCCGGCGCTGGCGCGGGGGGAACTCCATTGCGTCGGTGCCACCACGCTTGATGAATATCGCAAGCATGTGGAGAAGGATGCCGCGCTCGCCCGTCGTTTTCAGCCGGTATTTGTGGCCGAGCCGACGGTTGAAGATACGGTATCGATCCTGCGTGGGCTCAAGGAGAAATACGAAACCCATCACGGGGTTCGCATCACGGACGCGGCCATTGTCGCGGCAGCGACCCTGTCAAACCGTTACATTACAGACCGGTTTCTGCCGGACAAGGCCATCGATCTCATCGATGAATCGGCGGCGCGCCTGCGCATGCAGGTTGATTCCAAGCCCGAAGAACTCGACGAACTCGACCGTCGCGTCATCCAGCTCAAGATCGAGCGCGAAGCGTTGAAAAAGGAAACGGACAAGGCCTCGGCCGACCGCCTGAAGCGCCTCGAAACGGAGCTTGCCGATATCGAGGAGGATGCGGATCGCCTCACCCAGCAATGGAAGGCTGAGAAAGAAAAATTGTCATCGGCTCAGGCGCTGAAGACGAAACTGGATGAGGCGCGCAGCGAACTGGCCATTGTCCAGCGCAATGGCGCCTATCAGCGCGCCGGAGAGCTTGCCTATGGCGTCATCCCTGACCTTGAACGGCAATTGCGGGTGTTTGAGGAGCGGGCAAATCAGGGTGCGCTTGGCGCGGAAGCGGTGACGACGGATCACATCGCCCAGATCGTGTCGCGGTGGACCGGCATCCCGGTTGATCGCATGCTGCAGGGTGAAAAAGACAAGCTGCTGCAGATGGAGACGGCGATCGCCCACAGGGTGATTGGTCAGCATGATGCGGTTATGGCGGTATCAACGGCGGTGCGCCGGGCGCGCGCCGGTCTGCAGGATCCGCATCGGCCGATCGGCTCTTTCATGTTCCTCGGGCCTACGGGGGTGGGCAAAACCGAACTCACGAAGGCGCTTGCCGAGTTCTTGTTTGATGATGAGGCAGCGCTACAACGCGTCGATATGTCGGAATTCATGGAAAAGCATTCGGTCGCCCGCCTCATCGGCGCGCCTCCGGGCTATGTCGGCTACGAGGAGGGTGGCGTGCTCACCGAAGCGGTCAGGCGGCGACCCTATCAGGTGATCCTGTTTGACGAAATCGAGAAGGCGCATCCTGATGTTTTCAACGTCCTGTTGCAAGTGCTCGATGACGGGCGTCTGACCGACGGGCAGGGACGCACGGTCGATTTCCGCAATACGCTGATCATCATGACATCCAATCTCGGGTCGGACATTCTCAGCCAGCAGAGCGAGGGGGATGACAGCGAGGCGCTTCGCGAGCCGGTGATGGCGGTCGTCAGGGCGCATTTCCGCCCCGAATTCCTCAACCGCATCGACGAGATCATTCTCTTCCATCGGCTGCATCGCCAGCAGATGGGCGCCATTGTCGATATTCAGCTGGGACGTCTGCGCCGGCTTCTGGAGGAGCGCAAGATCACCATCGAGCTTGATGACAAGGCGCGCTCATGGCTGGCTGAAAAAGGATTTGATCCGGCCTATGGAGCGCGCCCGCTGAAGCGGGTGATCCAAAAGAATGTTCAGGACCCGCTTGCCGAGATGTTGTTGTCGGGCCGGGTGAGCGACGGGCAGAATCTGGAGATTACAGCCGGGCCGCTCGGGTTGATGATCGGTGAGACGGTGCTGACACGCCAGCCCCGCCCCTCGCACGCGGCGCTCAATTGAGGGTGGCATGATCAGTTCACAACACGCGCCAGCTGCGATCCTTGCGCCTTGCGCATCATCTGCTCAACCTTGTCACGCTCGCGGTCGAATTCCGCGAGCGTGCGTCCCTCAAGCACACGGCCGCGTGGAACGCGGATGCGCAGCGGGTCGACGAAGGAGCCGTTGACGATGACTTCGTAGTGAAGATGCGGGCCTGTGGAGAGGCCAGACGAGCCGAGGAAGCCGATGATCTGGCCCTGCGTCACCCGCGATCCCTTCTGAACGTTGCGCGCGAAAGCGGAGAGATGGGAATAGGATGTGACGTAGCCATTGCTGTGCTGCACCTCGACACGCCGTCCATACCCGGCGGTCCATTCCGCCTTGAGGACGGTGCCGGCCCCTGCGGAGGCCACGGGCGAGCCATAGCGCGCTGCCCAGTCAACGCCGGTATGCAGGCGTGAATAGCCGAGTATGGGATGGCGCCGGAAGCCATATCCTGAACGCAGGGCGGCGCCGTTGACGAGCGTGCGCAGCAGGAATTTCTTCGAACTGCGCCCGCGCTCATCGTAAAAATCGATCACCGATTCATCGCTGGGGCGGAATTTGAAATAGCGCCTTGTCTCGCCGTTGATCGTCAGGGCAGTGTACAGAATCTCGTCCAGCCCCGGGGTGCCGCCTGTTTCCTCATCAGCGGCGTAGAACACGTCAAGAGAATCGCCTGGGCGGGCGCGGCGCTGAAAATCAACGTCATAGGCGTAAACCTTGATCAGTTCATCAATGAGCTGACGTGGAACCTGGTTGTTGAGGGCGGTCTGGTAAATCGATTCAAACAATGTCGGCGTCGATGTGACAATTTCGGTTTCGA
>JAKFVK010000179.1 GCA_021732205.1 Hyphomicrobiales bacterium
CAACCAGCAAGCTGACGAGCCGCGCCATCGAGATTGCCGGCTATGATGGCGCTGACATGCTGGTGAGCAAGGGGCTCGCGGCCGGGGACATCGTCGTCACCCACGGCGTTCACAAGCTTCTCGCGGGCGAGATCGTGCGCGTCGTCGCCGATCGCGGCTGATATCGTTTCTCAGGGAGAGCCGCCATGTCGGCGCACGACGCACACGACCCGAAACTCAACCAGGGCAATTGGTCGCACTGGGCAGTCACTCACCCCGCCCTCGTCCTGTTCCTGATCCTGGCGGTCTTCGTCGGCGGCGTTTTTTCCTATCTGCGACTGGGGCGCGCCGAGGACCCCTCCTTCACCATCAAGGTCGTCGTCATCACCGCGATCTGGCCAGGCGCCAGCGCTCGCGAAATGCAGGACCAGATTGCCGAGCGCATAGAAAAGCGCCTGCAGGAGCTCGCCTACTTTGACAAGATCGAGACCTACACCAAGCCCGGTTTCACGGCCATGCAGATGGTCTTCAAGGATTCAACGCCCGCCCGCGAGGTTCCCAATCTCTTCTACCAGACGCGCAAGAAGCTCGATGATCTGCGCCGCGAACTGCCGGCTGGCGTCATCGGACCCAATGTCAACGATGAATATGGCGATGTTGACTCAATTCTCTACACGCTGGTGAGTGACAGCGGCGATTACGCGGCCATGAAGCGCGAGGCGGAATTGTTGCGCCAGCGCCTGTTGCGCGTCCCCAACGTCACCAAGGTCAATCTCTACGGCAACCAGGACGAGCGCATTTTCGTTGAATTCAGCCATGCCAAACTGGCGACCCTCGGCATTCCGACGACCGCCATTTTTGACAGTCTGGCCCGCCAGAACATCGTGGCGCCAGCTGGTAGCATTGATACGGGCGCACAACGTGTTCCACTGCGTGTCACCGGCGCGCTCAACGGCATCGCCGCGGTCGCCGCGACGCCCGTCGAGGTCGCCGGACACACCTTCCGTCTGGGTGATATCGCGACCATCACCCATGGCTATGTCGACCCCCCGACCTTCCTCCTGCGGCAGGAATCGCATGCCGCGATCGCCGTCGGCGTCGTCATGCAAAAGGGCGCCAATATCGTGACGCTCGGTCACGATATCGAAACGGCGAAGGAGAATTATCTGCGCGACCTGCCGGCGGGCTTCGAATTCAGGCAGATTGCCGATCAACCGCAGGTCGTCGAACATGCGGTGAGTGAATTTGCAGAATCCTTCCTCGAAGCACTCGCCATCGTTCTCTTCGTCAGCCTGATCTCGCTGGGCTGGCGCACCGGCATCGTCGTTGCTCTGTCAGTGCCGCTCGTCCTTGCCATGGTGTTCATGGCCATGTACGCGCTGTCCATCGATCTCCATCGCATTTCGCTGGGCGCGCTCATCATCGCCCTTGGTCTTCTTGTCGATGATGCCATTATCGCGGTTGAGATGATGGTGGTGAAGATGGAACAGGGATGGGACCGCCTCGCGGCGGCCTCCTTTGCCTGGACGTCCACCGCCTTTCCGATGCTGACGGGGACGCTCGTCACCGCCATCGGCTTTCTGCCGGTTGGACTTGCCCAGTCGGGCGTCGGCGAATATGCCGGCGGCATTTTCTGGGTGGTCGGCATCGCTCTCATCGCTTCGTGGTTCGTGGCGGTGATTTTCACCCCTTATCTCGGTGTTTTGCTGCTGCCCGATTTTGCCAAGAACGGCAAAGTTCATACCGACCCGCACGCCCTTTATGAGACCCCTCTCTATCGCCGCTTCCGCACCCTCGTACGCTTTGCTGTCACGCATCGCTGGCTGGTGATCCTGGCCACTCTGGCCACCCTGGTGATCTCGGTTCTGGCCTTTGGCCGCATCCAGCAGCAATTCTTTCCCGTGTCCGAGCGCCCGGAACTTTTCTTCCAGCTCCGCCTGCCGCAGGGAACCGCCATCAGCGCCACCAACCAGACGGCGCTCGAAGCTGAAAAAATGCTGCAGGGCGACAAGGATATCGCCACTTATACGACCTATGTCGGCCAGGGCTCGCCGCGCTTCTGGCTTGGACTTAATCCGCAATTGCCGGATGAATCCTTTGCCGAGATTGTCATCGTCGCGAAGGATCTCAAGGCGCGCGAGCGCATCAAATCGCGGCTGGAGCGCGATATCGCCAACGGAGCGCTGTCGGCTGCTCGCGTGCGGGTCGATCGTTTCAATTTCGGTCCACCCGTTGGGTTTCCCGTACAATTCCGTATCGTTGGAGCCGACGCTACGAAGTTGCGCGATATCGCCTATCAGGTCCGCGATGTCATGCGCGCCAATCACGACATCATCGACGCCCACCTCAACTGGAACGAGCGCCAGCCCTCGGTCCGTCTGGTCGTTGATCAGGAGCGCGCCCGCGCTTTCGGTCTCAATGTCCAGGACGTGGCGCAGACGCTGCAAACCCTGCTCACGGGGGGGACGGTCACAACCGTGCGCGACCGCACCGTTCAGGTCGACGTGGTGGCGCGTGCTGTACCTTCCGAGCGCCTCGACCTTGGACGCATCGCCGACCTGACGATCACCAGCCGTAACGGCATCGCCATTCCGCTGGCACAAATTGCCCGCGTTGAATACGGGCAGGAGGAACCGATCATCTGGCGTCGCAGCCGCGAACTGGTGATGACGGTGCGCGGCGACGTTCGCGACGGCGTGCAGCCGCCGGCGGCGAGCGCCGAGATCAAGGCAAAGCTTGGCGACATCATCAAATCCCTGCCCGACGGATACCGCATCGACGAGGGCGGCGCGGTCGAGGAATCGGCCAAGGGAAATGCCTCCATTTTTGCCCTGTTCCCCATCATGATCGGCGCCATGCTGACCATACTCATGCTGCAGCTTCAGTCCTTTTCCCGCCTGGTGCTGGTATTTTCCACCGCGCCTCTCGGCATTATTGGCGCTTCTCTTGCGCTCAACGTCGCTAACGCTCCCTTCGGCTTCGTAGCGCTTCTTGGCCTCATCGCCCTTGCTGGCATTATCATGCGCAACACCGTTATCCTCGTCGACCAGATCGAGGATGATGTTGCCAATGGCCTGAGCCGACACGATGCCATCATCGAGGCAACCGTGCGCCGCTCGCGTCCCGTAGTGCTCACGGCCTTTGCCGCCATCCTCGCCATGGTGCCGCTGACGACCAGCCTCTTCTGGGGGCCGATGGCCCTCACCATGATGGGCGGTCTTTTCGCCGCCACATTGCTGACGCTGATCTTCCTGCCCGCTCTTTATGCGGCAGCCTTCCGGGTCAGGCCGGGCGATGCTGCAAAACCGGCAGAGGCGGCGCCGGAAGAGCCTCAGCTCACTTTGCTGCCGGAGGCGGCGGAGTGAGCCTATCAGACGCTGGTCGTGGCGCCGCGGACAGCTTATACTGCGCCATGGCCGACACTCACCTGCACCACGCAACCGGCAACTGCGTCAAATCGACAATCGCGCTTGCCGAAGATGCCTGCGCGCAGGCCGGCGTGCGGCTGACGA
>JAKFVK010000112.1 GCA_021732205.1 Hyphomicrobiales bacterium
GAAACGCTTCAGCGAGCGCCTTGCCCATGCCAACCGCCTGACTGCCCTGGCCGGGAAAAACGAAGGCAAGCGACATAAGGGAACCTCAAAAATGACAAAAGGGAGCGGCGGCAATGAGCCCCGCAGCACCTCTCTGTCAAGGGGGCGCTGGCGCAGCCTAGCCGGCGCCCTGCTGGTTGTGACCTGCCTTTCGCTGCCTGGACCCCTCTCGGCGCAGGAGTTTTCAGCAAGCGATCTTGATCGGTTCGCTAGCTATGTCAGCAGCTTTCGCCCGCTTGCTCTGCAAAAAGGCGTGTCGGCCGCCGTTTTCGACAGCACTCTGCGCGCCCTCACGCCTGACGCCAGTTTGCGCAACCGCCCGCGTCAGCAAAGTGAATTCCTGAAACCCATCAAGGCTTATGTGACGAGCGCTGCGGCGCCGGCGCGGGTAACGCGCGGCATAGCTCTTGGCAAACAGTACGGGCCGCAGCTCACGGTGATCGAGCAGCGGTTGCGCGTGCCACGAGAGATCATCCTCGCCATCTGGGGTATAGAGACCGATTTTGGTCGCGATTTTGGCAGCAAGGATGTGTTGCGCGCCCTTCTCACCCAGGGCTTTCTTGCCCCCGATCAACGCAGATGGGGCGATGAGGTGGTTGCGGCTCTCCTCATGATCGAGCGGGGACTGGTGAAGCGCGAGCGCCTCGTCGGCTCATGGGCGGGCGCCATGGGGCATCCGCAATTCCTTCCCTCCGCCTATCTGGCACATGCGGTGAGTTTTGCCGGCAAGGGTACGCCTCCCGACATCTGGGGGTCGATCCCTGACAGCCTGATATCGATTGCGAATTTCCTCAAGAATTCCGGCTGGAAGGCGGGCGAGCCGTGGGGCAGCGAAGTCAAACTGCCTGCCGGCTTCGATCACCGCGCCTTTCGCCAGCCCATTGCCGCCTGGCGCAGCGCTGGCCTCACACAGGCCGATGGCAGCAGCCTCAAGGGGATTGGCGAGGCAGTGCTCTATCATCCGGTGGGGGCGATCGGCCCTGCCCTGCTGCTGCAGCCCAATTTCTTTGTGCTGAAAGCCTATAATTTCTCTGACGCCTACGCGCTGTCGGTGTCGTTGCTCGCTGAAAAGATCGCCGGGCGACCCGGAGTGGTCGGGCGCTGGCCGGACGAGCCGAACCCGCTGAAGCCTGATGAGATCAAAAATCTGCAGCAAAGGCTGGCAGCGCTTGGCCATTACAAGGGCGAGGCTGACGGGCGCATCGGACCGATCCTGCGGGAAGCGGTGCACGCCTTTCAGGTGAAGGCAGGCATCACGCCGGCGGATGGCTACCCGGCACGCGTGGTGTGGGAGCGGGTGAGGTAGGTCGCGAGGCGAGACGCCGGCGCGCCGGTCAACGAAGAGTGTCTATTCTTGAGCGCTCGGGAAAGCGGTGTGCACGCGATAGCCGCGTGTGCGTGTCGGATCGCACGATGATCACCCGCACGGCATTGGTTAAATGGATGATAGGTTGCTGGTCGAGAGAGCCGCGGAAGGCTCCTTAGCCGGAGGGCGAGCGCTCTCCTCCGTATTGTTGTGCGGCGGCCGAGGAGATGAGTGGCAGGCGAAATGCAGCGTGTGGCGGCCTTGCCATTCCCGCCTGCCTCTGCTACCCACCCGCCTCCGATCCGGCCGGGGGCTGGCGGGCGAGCCTGCATCATGCAGGCAGGGCATAAAAGCCCGGTCGTCCACGCTTCCGCTCTTCGCATTACCGTCGAACCGCTCCGGGTTCGAGGGGGCTTCGCGCCGGATGGTTTGAAAAGAGAGGTTCAGCATGGCTCTTTACGAGCATATGTTTCTTGTCCGCCAGGATGCGACACCCGCCCAGGTCGATGCCCTTGTCGAGCAGATGAAGGGTGTTCTTGAAGGCCTCGGCGGCAAGGTCCACAAGGTCGAAAGCTGGGGCCTGCGCTCGCTCGCCTACCGCATGAAGAAAAACCGCAAGGCCCATTACGCCTTCATGAATATCGAAGGCCCGTGGGCGGCGCTGGCCGAAATGGAGCGCCAGCTCAAGCTCAACGAGGATGTTTTGCGCTCATTGACCATACGCGTTGAAGAGCACGAAGAAGGCCCGTCAGCGGTGCTTCTGCGCCGCGAGCGTGACGAGCGGCGTGGCGAGCGCGATGATTTCCGCGGTGGCGATCGCGGTGATTTCCGTGGCGGCGATCGTGGTGATTTCCGTGGTGGTGATCGTGGCGAGCGGCGACCGCCGCGCCGGCGCGATGATGAAGGTGTGGCAAGCGACATGCCGGTGGAGGGCTGAACATGGCACAGGCTCAAGCACGTCGTCCGTTCTTTCGTCGTCGCAAATCCTGCCCGTTTACCGGCAATGGCGCGCCGAAGATCGATTACAAGGACGTGAAGCTCCTGCAGCGCTACATATCCGAGCGCGGCAAGATCGTCCCCTCGCGCATCACGGCGGTGAGCGCGAAGAAGCAGCGCGAACTGGCACAGGCCATCAAGCGCGCCCGTTTCATCGGCTTCCTGCCCTTCGTCATTGAATAAGCAGGCGCCTTCACGACCCTGGTTGGGGCCGTTTCGGCCTCTAACCGCTCACCGCAGCGGGACAGCGAGACATGAATTTGGGTCCGTATTTCATCATCGTGATCGCCGGGGTAACCTCGGCGCTCTGTTACGTGTCGGTGGCCTTGGCGCCGCCGCCCGCCTTCCTGCTCGGCTATATCGCACCGCTCACCATTCTGATTGCCGGGCTCGGCTGGGGTGTGGTCGCGTCAAGCGGCGCGGTTCTGGTTGCCACCCTGATCAACCTGCTGATCTCCGGGTTCGGGACGAGTTTGTTTTACCTTATCGCTGTGGGTGGGCCGGCGGTGTGGTTGAGCCATCTGGCCGTGCTCGGGCGCTCCGCCCCCGTTACCCCTGGCGCGACCGGTGACAGCGCAATCGAATGGTATCCGCTGGGGCGGCTCCTGATCTGGGCGGGCGTTCTTGGCGGCACTGCGCTTGCGTTGACATTTGCCCGCGCTCATTTTGATCTCGAAGCCTACAAGGCGCCGATCGAAGCCGTGCTCAAAGAGCTTCTCAAAGGGCGCGCAGGCACGACCAGCGAGGGCGAGCAATATTCCTACGCCATCGAGCTAAGCGACAATCTGGCCTATGCCCTGCCGCTTGCGGCCGCGCTGTTGTGGACGACAACGACGCTGGTCAATCTGTGGCTTGCTGCCCGCATCACTCAGTACTCGGGGCAGCTGCCAAGACCGTGGCCGGATCTATCGGCGATCGAATTGCCACCCTTGTTTCTGGCGGCCTTCTTTGTCATTTTCGCGTTTGCAGCCTTGGCTGGCGGTGCGGTTGGCTATGTCGCGGCCTTTTACACCAGCGCGCTGGCGCTGGTGTGGATCGTGATCGGGCTTGGCGTCCTGCACGTGGTGACGAGGGGGCGCAGCTTCCGTCGCCCGCTGCTGATTTTCATCTATGTCATTTTGATTATTTTCGGCTGGC
>JAKFVK010000249.1 GCA_021732205.1 Hyphomicrobiales bacterium
GCGCACCAGATCGTTGTCGCTGACCTGCCGCCCCGCGGCAGCAAACCCGCGGATAATGAGCGCCCGCGCTCCATGCCCGACCATGGTGCGGGCCTTGTCCTCGCTCAGCGCCGGACAGTCTTGCGCCACCAGCACGTGATTGAGGGCTGCGACGAGGTCACCGATCGTATCGACCAGAGTGCCGTCAAGATCAAAGACCGCTGTCCAGTCCGGTGCGAGTTCGATATCCATCGACAATTTCCCTTAAACAGCGGCGCTTAACTGCAATCAGGTTGCAAGTCAAAGACAGGATCGCTTGACAGTTCCTGGCGCCGCTGGCACGCGATCAGCGCATTCTTGATGTTCCGGGCTTCCCAATCATGCAGTCGGGCGATGATTTCAAAAAAGCAGCGGCTCTGCGTGCGCTCGATGACGTGCGCCCGGGTATGCGCCTTGGATTGGGCACGGGCTCGACGGCGGCACATTTTATCGCCGCGCTTGGCGCGCGGGTTGCTGCTGGGCTCGATGTGATGTGCGTGCCAACCTCGACGGCCAGCACGGATCAGGCACGCGCGCTTGGCATCCGCCTGTCGACACTTGATGACACGCCCGAGCTTGATCTCACCGTCGACGGAGCGGACGAAATTGGCCCGGCTCTCGCCCTGATCAAGGGCGGAGGCGGTGCCCTGCTGCGTGAGAAAATCGTTGCAACGGCATCCCGCCGTCTCATCATCATTGCTGATGCGGGCAAACGGGTGGCGACCCTTGGCGCATTCCCGCTGCCGATCGAAATCGTCCCTTTTGGCAGGGACGTGACCCGGCAGGCCATTGCCGCTGCGGCGCGCCGGCTTGGCCTTGGCGGCGAACTTGTCTTGCGTCAACGCCGCGATGGCGCCACATTTGTCACCGACGGGGGGCATCTCATCGTCGATGCGTCATTCCGTTCTATTCCCGATCCGCTGGCCTTGGCGCGTGCACTCAACGCTATTCCAGGTGTCGTTGAGCATGGTTTATTCCTCGGCCTGGCACATCTTGCCATTATCGCCGGCCCGGGCGGTATCAATGAAATTTCAGCTTCTTGACGATCAACCAGGATTTTTGACGATGATGAACCTGACGCGCTTTCCACTGATCGCCGCCCTGATGGCTTCGGCGCTTTTCGCTACGGCAATGGCGCAGACGCCGCCCGCACCCGCAACGCCGCCGCTGGCCGTCGTCCAGGAAGAACCGTCGTTGAGCGTGCCGACCGTGCCAGCCCCCTCGCCTGCAACCGGCCCGCAGGTGCCACAGCAGATCGACATCAATGACAGCCACCTGCAGGCAGCCCGCGATCTTATCAGCGCCTCGCGCATCATCGATGCGTTCGAGGGGTTGTTGCCCAACATCATACAGCAGGTGGGGTTGACGCTGACTGGCCAGAACCTTGCCGTGCAGGCTGATCTCAAGAAGCGCACGGCTCTCACTGAGAGCTTGAAGTCGGTCGAAGAAGGTTTTGCCGCTGATCGTGAACGGCTTTATGCGCAGATTGCGCTCATCTACGCCGCCCGTTTCTCGGAGGCCGAACTGCGCAAGATCGTTGAGTTTCTGAGGTCTGCCGAAGGTCAGAAATTTGCAACCGTCAGCCCGTTGGTCGCACAGGACAGCTTTCGTATTGCCAATGGCTGGGCAGAGCGGGTAGGCCAGGAAGCCTTCGAAAAAGTGCGTGCCGAGATGCGCAAGCGCGGTCAGCCGCTTTAAAAATCAGATAATGGCGTCGGGTTGACTTTAATCATCAGGAGCAAGATCGCCAGCGCCTGGGCGGAGCGGACATGACAAGTTTCGATGTGGATCTTTTTGTCATCGGCGGCGGATCGGGCGGCGTCAGGGCAGCGCGTATCGCTGGAGGGTACGGCGCCAGGGTCATGCTGGCTGAGGAATTCCGCCTCGGCGGAACCTGCGTCATCCGTGGCTGTGTGCCAAAGAAGCTGCTGGTCTATGCGTCGCGTTTTGCCGATGAATTCGCCGATGCCAAAGGCTTTGGCTGGACGGTTCCTGCTCCGATCTTCGACTGGCCAGCCCTGATCGCCAACAAGGACAAGGAGATTGACCGGCTCGAGCGGGCATATGGAGCGACGCTTGCTAACGCCAACGTCGAGGTGATCCGCCAGCGGGCTGTCGTCGACGGCCCCCATACGGTCCGCCTCGCTGACGGCAGGCGCGTCACAGCAGCTCATATTCTGGTCGCAACCGGTGGCTGGCCGCAACTGCCGGCCGATATATCCGGCATCGAGCACGCCATCACCTCGAACGAGGCGTTCCATCTGGATGCCCTGCCAAAGCGCGTGGTGATCAATGGTGGAGGCTATATCGCCGTTGAATTTGCCGGCATTTTTCATGGCCTGGGCAGCGAGGTCACCATCGTCTATCGCGGCGATGACATCCTGCGCGGCTTTGATGATGATCTGCGCAGCGGCCTTGTTGAGGCCTACAGCCGGCAGGGTATCCGTATCCTGACGCGCACCCGCATCGCAGGCATCGTGAGGGGCGCGTCCGGTCTTGAGGTCACGCTCAGCGATGGCAGCATTCTGCCTTGCGACAAGGCGATGTTTGCGACCGGGCGCATCCCCCATACCGGCAATCTTGGCCTCGAGACGGCAGGCGTTGAGATGGATGGCAGGGGAGCGGTTAAAGTGGATGCCTTCTCGCGCTCATCCATCTCCTCGATCTACGCGGTTGGTGACGTCACCGACCGCGTCAACCTGACGCCCGTCGCCATCCGTGAAGGCCATGCCTTCGCTGATACGGTCTTTGGCAAGCATCCGGTTGCCATGGACCATCGTCTGATCCCCAGCGCTGTCTTTTCAACCCCTGAGCTTGGCACCGTCGGGCTCACCGAAACGCAGGCTGCTGCTGCCTATCCCATCATCGATGTCTACAAGACGAGCTTCCGCACCATGAAGGCAACGCTCTCCGGCAGCACTGAGCGGATGATGATGAAGCTTCTGGTCGATGGTGTCAGCGACCGCGTTGTGGGTGCGCATATCCTGGGACCAGATGCGGGTGAGATGGCGCAGCTTCTCGGCGTGCTGCTGAAGGCCGGCGCGACCAAGCGCGATTTTGACCAGACCTGCGCTCTGCACCCCAGCGCTGCTGAAGAGCTGGTGACCATGCGCAAGCCAACCGCACGGCTCATGCGGTCATAAAGAGCCTTCTGTTGCGGCCCTGCCCAGCAACCAGTCGATGACCGTTGGCCATAGGGTGGTTGCGAACTGGGCGCGGAAAAAATCAAGGTGGCCAACCTTCCTGACGCCCGCCTGCTCCGGCGTCAGTGTCAGCCGTTCAATTTTTGTTGCTGTAAATCCGCGCATGAACGCTTCGATGGCACGCGGCGTTGCCCAGTCATCATCCGACATGCCGACGGCCAGAACGGGTGCCGTGACGTTCTGGAAGTTCGCCAGAAGATCGAGCGTGGGATCAGAAAAGAAATAGTCGGGCGTCATGC
>JAKFVK010000146.1 GCA_021732205.1 Hyphomicrobiales bacterium
AGCACGCTCTCCTTCATCATTTCCGACAGTGTCGGATGCGGGAAGATGGTGTGCATGAGGTCTTCTTCCGTGGTCTCGAGGTTCATCGCCACCACAAAGCCCTGGATCAATTCGGTCACTTCCGCGCCCACCATATGCGCACCCAGCAATTCGCCGGTTTTCTTGTCGAAGATCGTCTTGATCAGACCATTATCCTCGCCAAGGGCGATCGCCTTGCCATTGGCGGCAAACGAGAAGCGCCCGACGCGTATTTCACGGCCCGCTTCCTTCGCCTTGGCTTCGGTGAGGCCGACGGAGGCTACTTGCGGGTGGCAATAGGTGCAGCCGGGGATCTTGTTTTTCTCCATCGCATGGACCGGCAATCCCTTGATGTGCTCGATGCAGATCACCCCTTCATGTTCAGCCTTGTGGGCCAGCATGGGTGGTCCCGCAACGTCGCCGATGGCATAAACACCCGGCACATTGGTGCGCCCGTAGCCGTCAATGGCGACGCAACCGCGCTCGCTCTTCACGCCCAGCGCTTCCAGTCCAAGATTTTCAATGTTGCCAACGACACCCACCGCCGAGATCATACGCTCCGCCGTGATGGTCTGCTTGTTACCCTTGTCGTCTTCGACATGCGCCGTGACGCTGTCCTGGCCCTTCTCGACCTTGGTGACTTTGGTCGAGGTGAGGATTTTCATGCCCTGTTTCTCGAACGCCTTGCGGGCAATCGCCGACACCTCCGCGTCTTCAACCGGCATCACCTGACCCAGCACTTCCACCACCGTCACTTCCGCCCCCATGGTGCGGTAGAAGGACGCAAACTCGATGCCGATCGCCCCGGAGCCCATGACAATCAGCGATTTTGGTATCGCAGGCGGCACCATCGCCTCGAAATAGGTCCAGATGAGTTTGCCATCGGGCTCAAGGCCGGGCAATGTCCGCGGCCGGGCACCGGTGGCAACAATGATGTGCTTGGCGGTGTAAGTACCCGCTCCTTGCGTGCCCTTGGGTATCGGATTTTGCGGCAGCACGGGTGCCTTCTTGGTATCCGCAACAATGATCTCACCGGGCTTGGAGAGCTTTGCTTCACCCCAGATGACGTCGACCTTGTTCTTCTTCATCAGATAACCGACGCCGCCGTTAAGCCGCGCCGAGACACCGCGCGAGCGCTTCACAACATCGGCTGCCTCGAACCCGATCTTGCCCTCGATCTTGAGGCCGTAATCCTTGGCATGCTGCATGTAATGATAGATTTCCGCCGAGCGCAGCAGCGCTTTGGTTGGAATACACCCCCAGTTGAGACAGATACCGCCCAGATGCTCCCGCTCGACAATCGCCGTCTTGAAGCCAAGCTGGGCTGAGCGAATGGCTGTCACATAGCCGCCCGGTCCCGAACCGATAATGATGACGTCATAAGCGGGCATGGGGGCGACCTCTCGTCTTGTGGATCACAACAACCGACGCTGCGCTGACTTGGCGCAATCATCGTTCAGGGTAGTGAATGTTTCGTCGATCGTGCTAAACAGGCTGGAAAATTCATCCGGGGACAATGTTTCAGCTTCTTTGGCAACCCGCAGCATATCCCAGGACAGCTTGGCATAAAGCCCGCGAACATCATCTTCGCGAAAATTGGCAAGGAAGGTGCTGAGCGCTCCGAAATGATAGGCAAGCGTGCGTAAATCAGTCGGGCGTGCCGCATCGGCGAGCCTGGCGTTGGCATCTTCTGCCTTCAGCCGAAACTGAAAAAAGACATCGATGATGTCGCGGCAAGTGCGCAGATTTTCCGCCCGCAGCACGTTGCGCTGGACCGAGTCGATGCTGCGCGAATAATTCCATGACTGATAGGCCGAAGACAGCACCGAGCACAGCGCAACGACGAGTGAAATATTGGTCGCCGTAAAGAATTTCCGCAATCGGCGCGCCAGCAGCGAGCGCGGGCGATCACCAGCACCCTTGCGCCCGGCTTCTGGCGCTTCGCCAGACCCCGAGAAGCGTTGTCCAGCACCTGGAATGGGATCCTCCGACATCGGGCCTCGACGGTCGTCAGACAAGCATGCTCATCGGTCGTTCGATGAACCCTTTGAAAGCCTGCAACAGCTCGGCCCCCAGCGCTCCATCGACGGCGCGATGATCGCATGACAATGTGACCGACATGACGGACGCTGCCGTCAACTGGCCATTGCGCACCACGGCCCGCTTTTCACCAACTCCCACGGCCAGAATCGTCGCGTGCGGCGGGTTGATGACAGCCGTGAACTGCTTGATGCCGAACATGCCGAGATTGGAGATCGCCGTCGTTCCACCCTGATATTCGGTTGGCAGAAGTTTGCGGATTTTGGCGCGCGCGGCAAAATCCTTCATGTCAAGGGAGATCGCCGACAGGGATTTGCGCCCGGCATCGCGCACGATGGGCGTGATCAGCCCGTTGGGGATCGCCACCGCCACACCGATATCGGCCCGTTTATGTTTCAGCATCGCCCCTTCGGTGAAGCTGACATTGGCATCGGGAATGGCATGGAGCGCCATCGCCATCGCCTTGATGACGAAATCATTCACCGACAGCTTGAAAAGCGGCTTGCCATCCCTGAGCGGAGCACCGGCATTGGCCTCTTCACGCAGATTTAGAAGCAGATCGAGATCGCAATCAGCCGTCAGATAGAAGTGCGGAACATTCTGCATCGATTCAGTAAGGCGCCGTGCAATCGTGCGTCGCATATTGTCGTGCGGAATTTCGTCGTAGCTGCCTGGCTCGAAGAATTTCTTGATCTGCTCATCCGACGGCAGGCTGGACACCGCCTTCGCCGGCGCGGGCGCGACGGCGGCGCTTGCCGGTCGTGTTGTACCGGACGCCATGGCGGCGCGCACATCGCGCTCCACGATACGCCCGTGCGGGCCGCTCCCTGCAAGCCCCACCAGGCTCAACCCGGCATCTTTGGCAATGCGTCTGGCAAGCGGCGAAGCAAACACCCGGGTGCCAGTTGCTGCCATTGCGGCGCCGCTTGCAACCTGGGCCGAAGGCGCAGACGCGACCGCGATTGGCGCCGCAGGCGCACTCACGGCTGCAGGCATTGCGGCAACGGGCTTCTCGGCCGATGGCGCGGCGGCGGCGGACACATCTTCCCCCTCGCCGGCAAGTACCGCGATCAACTGATTGACCGGAACGTCGGCTGTACCTTCCGGCACCACAATGCGCGCCAGCACGCCTTCATCGACCGCCTCGACTTCCATCGTCGCCTTGTCAGTCTCGATCTCGGCGATCACATCGCCGGATTTGATCTTGTCGCCGACTTTCTTCAGCCATTTGGCGAGATTGCCCTTTTCCATCGTCGGCGAAAGAGCGGGCATCAGGATGTTGGTTGGCATGACCCGCTCCCCTCAACGATAGGTGATGGCGCGAACCGCCTGGACGATCTCGGCTATCGTCGGCAACGCCAGCTTTTCGAGATTGGCGGCATAAGGCATCG
>JAKFVK010000248.1 GCA_021732205.1 Hyphomicrobiales bacterium
CTGCCGGATCAAGCGTGCCAGCCGCCACGCGACGCGCCAGAATGCGTGCGGCCTCGACCAATTCCTGCCGCCCGCCATAGTTGAAGGCAACCACCAGCTTGAGACGGGAATTGTTGCGGGTCAGCGTCTCCGCCTCATCGAGCAACGCGGCAATATCTGGATCAAGTGACAGCCGCTCACCAATGATGCGGATCTGCACGCCACTGGCATGAAGCTCCTGCAAATCGCTGCGAATGAAGCGCTTCAGGAGCGCCATCAGCTCTGATACTTCGTCGATTGGCCGCGACCAGTTTTCAGCTGAAAACGAGTAGATCGTCAGGATTTCTACCCCAAGCGCGCTCGCCGCCTTGACGGCGCGACGAACGGCCTCAACGCCGCGCTGATGGCCGACCACACGCGGCAGATTGCGCTGGCGCGCCCACCGTCCATTGCCGTCCATGATAATGGCAACATGGCGCGGCAGGCATGCCTGTGCCGGTGCAGCGACGTGTTGACGGCGCGGCGCGTCGATCGTCATGGGCGTGATCCACCAGCCCGTATCATACCTGCATGACGTCCTTTTCCTTGACGGCCAGTGATTTGTCGATCTCGGCAATGGCCTCATCCGTCGCCTTTTGCACCTGATCTGAGAGGCGTGCGATATCATCCTCGCTCTTGTGCCCGTCCTTCTCCAGCTTCTTCAGATGGTCCATGCCATCGCGCCTCACGTGACGCACGGCAACGCGCGCTGCTTCCGCATAACGATTGGCCGCCTTCACGAGTTCCTGCCGGCGATCCTTGCTGAGTTCTGGAATAGGAATGCGCAGCACCGCCCCTTCCAGCATCGGATTAAGACCGAGATTGGATTCGCGGATCGCCTTGTCGACTGCCGGCGCCAATCCCTTGTCCCAAACCTGCACCGACAGCATGCGCGATTCAGGCACGCTGACGGTTGCCACTTCCTTCAGCGCCATCTTCGACCCGTAGGCGTCGACCATGATCGGGTCGAGCAATCCCGGCGATGCCCTGCCCGTGCGAAGGCCGGCGAACTCGCCCTTGAGCACATTGAGCGAGTTCTGCATCTTGCGCTTGATCTCGGCGATGTTGAATTCCTGTACCGCCATATTCTCTCTCCTCGGTTCGGCGTCCGCGACACGATACGCGGCGAACCCTGTTGCAATCCACAGCCGCTGCTTGTTCCAGCGATTGATTGGTCCTCACGGCGTCACGAGAGTGAAACGCCCCTCCCCTTTGAGTGCGGCGGCAATCGCGCCGGGCTCATGGATGGAAAAGACGATGATCGGCAGACCGTTTTCACGGGCCAACGCAAACGCTGCCGTATCCATCACCTGCAAACGTCGGTCAAGCGCCTCCTGCGCCGAAATAGTGTCAAAGCGTTTCGCTCCGGCAATTTTTTTCGGATCGGCATCATAGATGCCATCGACATTGGTTGCCTTGAGAATGACGCTACACGAGGCTTCGGCCGCGCGCAAAACCGCCGTCGTGTCGGTTGTGAAAAAGGGATTGCCCGTGCCGCCGGCAAGGATGGCGATACGACCGTTTTCAAGATGATGAACCGCTTTCTGCCGGGCATAATCCTCACACATCGTCGGCACCGAAATCGCCGACAACACGCGGCTCTCCACCCCGATCGCGGTCAGCGCACCTTGCAGGGCCAGTGCGTTCATGACGGTTGCGAGCATCCCCATGTGATCACCAACCACACGATCAATGCCCTTTTCGGCGATCTTGACGCCGCGCACCAGATTGCCACCGCCCACCACCACGCCGATCTCGACGCCCGTGGAATGCGCATCAGCCAGATCGCGGGCAATCCGCGCCATCGTCTCGGGGTGAAAACCGAATGCATCCGGCCCCATGAGTGCTTCGCCAGAGACTTTGACCAATGCGCGTTTCCAGCCTGCCATGTTGTCTCCCCGCTCTCATGAAAAAGGCGGCCTTGCGGCCGCCTTGCAACGTTGCTGCATGCGCTCTCAGCGCGTGCCTGCCGCCGCGGCCACTTCAGCGGCAAAATCGTTTGACTGCTTCTCGATGCCCTCGCCGAGCGCGTAACGCCGGAAGGCGGTCAGCTTGACTGGCGCGCCGACCCGGCCTTCGCATTCCTTGAGCGCCTGTCCGACACTCTTGGAAGGGTCAACGACGAAAGGCTGATCGAGCAGACAAACTTCCTTGTAATAGCTCTTCAGCCCCGATTCGACGATCTTGTCGATCACATTTGCGGGCTTTCCCTGCGCGGTCGCTTTTTCAGCCAGGATCGCGCGCTCACGCGCAACCGTGTCAGCGTCAATGCCGGCCGGGTCCACTGCCAGCGGATTGGCGGCGGCGATATGCATGGCAATCTGGCGACCAAGCGTCAGCAGTTCATCGCTCTTGCCGCTCGACTGAAGCGCCACCACCACACCGATCTTGCCCAGCCCGTCGGCAACCATGTTGTGAATATAGCTCGCCACCGCGCCCTCATCGACGCTCAGCACGCCGGCGCGGCGCAACGTGATGTTCTCGCCAATCGTCGCGATGGCACTGGCGATCGCATCGGAAATCGTCCCGCCAGCAGGCGCTGCGGCAGCAAGAATAGCCGCGACGTCTTCCCCCACCTGTTCGGCAACGCCGGCAATCACCCGCACCAATTCCTGGAATTGCTGGTTGCGGGCAACGAAATCCGTTTCTGAATTCACTTCCACCACTGACGCCCGCTTGCCGGCAACCTTGAGGCCGACAGCCCCTTCGGCGGCAATCCGCCCCGATTTCTTGGCAGCCTTCGACAGGCCCTTCTTGCGCAGCCAGTCGACCGCCGCCTCGATATCACCGGCATTTTCGACAAGCGCTGCCTTGCAATCCATCATTCCCGCGCCGGTCTTCTCGCGCAAATCCTTGACTGCCGCAGCCGTGATCTCAGCCATTGCTGTTCCCCGTTTCGTTCATGCCATGAGGGCGGGCACCTTGCCCGCCTGTCGGAAGTACACCACACTTGGTATCGCCGTTGATGACGGCGTGTCAGGCGCCGGCTGCCATCGCCTCTTCGCCGGCTGGTTCAGCCATGGCGCCGATATCAACGCCTGAATCGCCCTGCCCGCGGCGAATTCCATCCACAACGGCGCGGCTGACGATGTCGCAATAGTATGCGAGCGCCCGCCCGGCATCGTCATTGCCTGGGACCGCGTACTGGATGCCGTCAGGATCGGAATTGGAATCAATGATCGCCACCACCGGAATGCCAAGACGTGTCGCCTCCTTGATGGCGATATCTTCCTTGTTGGTATCGATAACGAAAATGATTTCCGGCACGCCACCGAGATTCTTGATGCCACCCAGCGACGAATCAAGCTTTTCCATTTCGCGCTGCAGCGTCAGGCGCTCTTTCTTGGTGAAACCCTGGGCCTCGCCCGCGAGCATTTCTTCAAGCTTCTTCAGGCGCGAGATCGAATTCGACACCGTTTTCCAGTTGGT
>JAKFVK010000170.1 GCA_021732205.1 Hyphomicrobiales bacterium
GGCGGACATATAGCGGTGGAGGAAGAAGGCAAACCATCATCGTTCCAGCCGATGAACGTCAATTTCGGCCTTTTTCCGCCGCTGCTGCCGACACCGGGCGCCAATGGCAAGATGCGGCGACCACCCAAGGGGATGGAGCGGCGCAAGGCGATGACCGACCGGGCGCGGACTGATTTCGGCCTTTGGCTCGGAGACGCCACACAAGCGGCAGCGGAATAAGGCTCAGCGGCGGCGGCGCAGGGGGACGCGGTAAACGCCGTTGTTGAGATAGCCGCGCGGATTCCACGGCGCCTGCCCGAGAGGCTGCCGGTTGCCTGCCTCATCCATCGCGCGCGATACAAGTTCGATCTCGCCGTCGGGCGGGTATGGAAGGCGCGCTTCAAAGCGCCGCCAGCCAAACCGTGATGATGGCGCAGTGAGATGAGCGTCCTGCCAGCTTTGCCCGCCATCAGCCGATACGTCCACCTGCGCTACCGGAACGTGCCCGCTCCACGCATAACCGGCGACATCAATCTCCCCGCTGCCAATGACCTCGTCTTCCTTGGCGGGCGATGTGATCAGGGATTTCACTCGCAGATCGGTGATAACTTCAAAGTCATCCGCATCATAGGGCGCCCCCGGCGAGACGGAGTGCGTTGGCAAGCGGTAATTGAGGCCGGTCATTTTCTCGCCATCATGGACGCAGGCGCGGACCCAGACCCGATGCAGCCATTTCTGCCAGGCGGAACCCGGAAACCCCGGCGCGACGATGCGCAAGGGAAAGCCATGGACGAGCGCAAGCGGTTCACCGTTCATGGCGAAGGCCAAAAGCGTTTCCGGTGACAAAGCCTTGGCGATGGGAAGGCCGCGCGACAAAGCAGGACGCGTTGAATCATCAAGGCAGCAATCAGGGCTTTCAAAGCCGACATAGACGGCTTTCGCCGTCACACCGGCCTGTCGCAGTACATCCATCAGGCGAACGCCGCGCCAGATCGCGCATCCAACCGCTCCCGGACCCCAGGGCAACCCGTCGGTCGGCGGCGAAAAGCCGGCGCGGCCATTGCCGGCGCATTCGAGGACACTTTCAACGTCGACAATCTCGAAGGATGATTTGAGTTCATCAAGGCCAATCGTGACCTCCCGCTCTACCTCCCCGTCAATCGTCAGCGTCCAGTTCACCATCGCGCGCTCATCGAGCGTCGGCATGCCGCCATTATTGCGGACAAAAAACCGCGACAGGGGCGTCAGCGGCGCATCGAGAAGCGCAGGCGGCGTCTCGAGATTGATTTCGCGGCCCGGAATGGAACGCAGACCCCGCTTATGGGTGATTGCCTGGGTGGACAGCGACGACATGCGCTCGATCTGGCCTCCGTTTCGGATGCACATCGCATCACAGGCAAGTAGAGCATAAAACGTCGATGATACCCAGCCTTGTTCGCCGGTTTATCGTCGGGACGCCTGCCAGAGGGCAAGCTGGCGGCGCCATTGTGCGACGTCGGCAAGGCGCGTGAATGGACGGCTCGCGGTTCGCTCAAGCGCCCGCAGATAGGCCGGGACGAGCGCCATCGGCAGAAACGCTCCGCGCACGCTCTCGTGAATGTCGACGATTGCCCGCCGCGCTTCGCTGGCATGGTATTCGGCCTGTTGGCGCAGCGCCAAAAGGACACCGGCAAGCGCATCACTGGCTTTGCCGTTCACCACATCATCACGATCAACGCCGTGATGGCGCAGGAGATCGAGCGGCAGATAGCACTGACCACGACGCGCATGATAGGGCAGCGCGCGCATCAAGCCGGTCAGGGCATAGGCAACACCGGCGTGGCCTGAGCAGCGCGCCGCATGGGGGTCAGCGCCACCCGCCAGGCAAAGCGCCGATAGCTGGAACAGGGCACTTGCCGTCTCGCCGCAATATCCTTCGAGCGCATTAAGGCTTGGCATCGGATCGTCGTAAAGATCGAACGTGCGGGCGTCGATCATGTCGAGAAGCGCTTTTCGTGGCAGACGGCATTGCACGATACAGTCGAGCAGCGCGCTGGCGACCGGGTGCGAGTGCACGTCGCCACGGGCGGTGTCCATGATGGCATCCCGCCACCACTGGAAGCGCACCTCGCCGGGCATGGCGTCGGAAATCACCTCGCGCACACGGGCAATTTCGATGTTGAAAGCAGCGAGCGCGAAAACAAAACGGCGCTCGAATGGCGGAATGAAGAGCGCTGCGAGATAGCGATCCTTATCGGCCCGGCGGACCAGATCCTCGCACGCCACATAGGCGCCATCTACGCTGCGCGCGGCGGCAGGCGAAGGGGGGGAAGCCGGCTCCTGCATCACGGCACGGCCAGAAGGGCGGCGGCAACCGGGCGCCCTTCACCCAGCATGATGTTGTAGGTACGCGCCGCAGCACCCGTTGCCATGGCGTCAAGACTGATACCGGACCCGTTGAACATGTAGCGCAGCCTGTCGCCTGGCCGCAGCATGGTTGCGCCGGTTCCCAACACGAGGAAGCTCAACTCCCGACCTCTCTCCGCAAACACCGGCGCGAGGCTAGAACGACTGACGTCTTCAAGCGTGCAGGCATCCCAGGCATAGATACCGCTTGGCAGGCACAATAACGAACCGCGATGCGACATGGTGGAAAAGCGGAAGCCGCCATTACCATAAGCCTCGATCAGCGCCCGCCCGGGTAAATGCGGCAGCGCGTGGTGGCCGCTCATGGACGGGTGGCGGCTTTGGCGCTGCTCTCGTCGTCAGCCTCGATCGCGACACCGTCGCGCAGGCCCAGATAGATCAGGATGGGTGACGAGATGAAAACGGCCGAATAGGTACAAACGACAACACCAAAGAGCATGACAGCCGCGAAACCTTCGATGGCGCGGCCACCGAAAATCACCAAAGCGAGGATCGACAGGAAGGCGCTGGTGGCCGTCATCGCCGTCCGCGACAAGGTTGAATTGACGGAGAGATCGAGCAGTTCCTCCGTCGACATTTTCTTGTAACGGCGCATCAACTCCCGCGTGCGGTCGAAGACGACCACCGTTTCATTCAACGAATAGCCAACAATGGTCAAAATGGCAGCAATCGACGTCAGGTTGAATTCGGCCTGGGTGATGACAAAAAAGCCCATCGTCAGCATGATATCGTGCAGGGTGCCGATGATGGCGGCGACCGCGAGTTGCATCTCGAAGCGAAACCACAAATAGATCAGCACAGCGACGACCGACAGAACAACGCCGAGCGTTCCCGTCTGCACGAGTTCGCCCGATACCCTTGGCCCGACTGATTCAACGCGGGGAAAATCATACTCGCCCTGGAACGCCGCGCGTGTTTTTTGTACGACGAGCGTTTGCGCTGCCTCGCCGCCCGGTTGCAGGGCAAACCGCAGGCTGATACCGCCGGCATTGCCGAATTCCTGCACTTCCGCTTCGCCAAA
>JAKFVK010000223.1 GCA_021732205.1 Hyphomicrobiales bacterium
CAGCTCTTGCCCGCACCTCCGGCGCGGCGGGCATGGTCGGCGGGCAATTGCTCGATCTGGCAGCCGAAGGCCGCTATGCCGATGATGGAAAGCCCCTGGCGCTGCCATTGGATGATATTCTGCACCTGCAGGCGATGAAAACCGGTGCGCTCTTTCGTTTTGCGGTTGAGGCGGGCGGGCGGCTCGGGCGCGCGAGCGCGAGCGAGCTTGCCGCGCTTGACGCCTATGCGCGGCTGTTTGGCCAGGCTTTTCAGGTCGCCGACGACCTCCTCGACGCTGAAGGGGATGCCGCGACCGTGGGCAAGGCAACGGGCAAGGATGCGGGAGCCGGCAAGGCAACGCTGGTTGGTATTCTGGGCATTGCGGGCGCCAGAGCACGGCTCGACGATCTGGTATCGCGCGCCAAGACGGCGCTCGATCCGTTCGGCACGCGGGCCGACATCCTGCGGGCAGGCGTTGATTTCGTCGCGGCACGCCAGAGCTAGCGTTGAGGCAGCCGCTTATCCCTGATCGCTTTTGGGGGGCGCTGGCGCTCAGCCAAACGCGCCATCGGCTGCCAGCCGATCGATATCATCGGCCGTGAGGCCGGCTTCGCTCAGCACTTCCCGCGTATGGGCGCCAAGCACCGGCTGTTCGCGATGCCAGGCGGCGGGCGTGCGCGAATAGGTCACGGGGTGGCGCACATCCTGAATGCCGCCGGCAACGCTGTGCCGGCGCTTCTCGAAAAGCCCGACGGTCTTGAGATGCGGATCGTCCGTCAATTCCTCGAAGCGGCGCACATGCATGCAGGGAATATTCTTTGCCGCGCAAGCCTCGAACCATGCTTGTGAGGTTTTCTGCACCGTCATCTCCTCCATCATGGCGTAGAGGACATCGATATTCTTGATGCGCTTTTGATAGGTGGCAAAGCGCTCATCGGCTAGAAACTCATCCTCCCGCCCGACGAGCGCAAAAAAATCGCGCCAGTTGCGATCCGAATAGGGCGAGATGGCGATCCATCCATCGCTAGTGCGATAGGGGCGGCGATGGGGCGTGTGAATGCGCACATAGCCATATTTGCCCAATGGCGGATCAAAGCTGTGGCCGTAGAGATTCTCCGACAGGTTGAAATAGGTCATGCATTCAAGCATCGGCACTTCGATGGACTGGCCCTCGCCTGTGCGCAGCTTGTGGACGATACCCGCAAGCGCTGCCTGCGCCAGATACATGCCAACCGTTTTGTCGGCGATCAGGGTCGGCAGATAGCGCGGCGGCGTGCCCTCATAGGTGCGTGGCATCATGTCCGCACCACCCGAGCCCGCCTGAATGAGTTCGTCATAGGCGGGAAAGTCGCCATAAGGCCCCGCCGAGCCATAGCCCGGCGCATTCACGTAAACGATATCGGGTTTGATGGCCTTGACCTGTTCATAGGAGAGATTGAGCTTGGCCAGCGCCGAGGCCGGGCGATTGGCAAGAAAAACGTCAGCCGTCTTGAGAAGCGCTGCCAGCGCCGCATGTCCGGCGGAGGTTTTCAGATCAAGCGCCACCGAGCGCTTGTTGCGGTTGAGCATCATGAACATCGGCGCGAGCCCCGAGGCTGGCCCCGCCGGCGTGTCACCAGCCCAGCGCATGATGTCGCCACCGACCGCCGGCCCTCCGGGCGCCTCGACTTTCACGATGTCGGCGCCAAGCTCCCCCAGCATCTGGGCAGCAAAGGCGCCAAGGACAACCGCCGTCAGATCAACGATGCGGATGCCCTTGAGCGGGCCGGTGGGCGGCGGCGTCATGGAGGACCTCCAGGCAAGACGAGGCGGCAATGCATCAAATCAAGAAGAAAATCCACTCGTAGGATTCAGGCTCCGAACCCACCGATGATGGCGCCCATCACCAGCATGACCCCCAGCCAGTGCAGGCTGTCAATGAGCGAGAGGCTCCAGGGTTTTCGCTGATAGGAATTGGTGATGATGGTGGTGGTGAGGATGAAGCCCACCCACAGGATGGCGCCGGAGATCAGGCCGTTGCGCAATGTCACCTGGCCCGGTCCGAGATGGCCGATGGCGCCGGCCAGCACGACGGCCATGACGAACTCGCCGATAAAGGACAGAATAAAAGGAAGCGGGCTTGGACCCTTGCCATGTGGCGCGATCATGTCCTTGCTCAAGCCGGCCGCTGCCATCCATGGCCGGCTCAGTGCCATGTAATAGGCGGCGCCGAACACCCAGGCTGCCACAGCGGCAACAAGTATCGCCACATAAGAAATGCCCGCAAATGCCATTGTTTCGTCTCCAGGTGGAATGCCTGCGTCTCTATAGGCGATTTGGCAGGGGCCGCCAAACCGTACAGCGCTTGATGTCAGCATCCTCAAGCTCGCGGGTGACCGGCACGTCGTAGCGTGCAAGCTCCTCCAGCGCCTCAACCGGCAGATAGGAGCGGCCCGGATCGCCAATGAGGACGGTTTTTCCTGCGCCTTGCAGGCGCTGCATCCATACCAGCAGCCGGCTCGCCACATCACGCTCGTAGAAGAGGTCGCCGACCAAGACGATGTCGGCGCCAATCGTCTCGCCAATGACATCATCACCCAAGGACGAGATGGTCACCCCGTTTGCCTCGGCGTTGAGCGCGATCGCACATGCCGCGAATTCATCAATGTCGTTGGCAATGACCCGGCTGGCACCGGCTTTCATGGCGGCAATCGCCACCAGCCCCGAGCCTGAAGCAATATCAATGACGCTTTTGCCGGCGACGATATGCGGGTGATCGAGGATATAACGGGCCAAGCCTTGCCCGCCAGCCCAGGCAAAGGCCCAGAAGGGCGGCGGCAGGCCGAGGCGCTCCAGCTCCTCTTCCGTCTTTTCCCACAGCGCAATCGATTCCTCGGCCAGATGAAGCCTGATTTCCGGCACCAGAGGCGGAGTGAGAAGGGTGGTGTTGGCGAGAATAAAGGCCTGTTTGTCATGCCGCCCGTGGTCGGGCAATGTCAGGACACGCCGCCCATGTTGCACACCAGCGCCCATTCATCGTCGCTGACCGGCTGCACCGACAGGCGCATCGAGGTGACAAGCGACATCTTCGCAAGCCGCGGCTCAGCCTTCACGGCTGCGAGCCTCACCGGTGTTGCCAGCGCCTTGACGGCACGCAGATCAACGACCACCCATGGCTCGCCGGGTTCCGCGGCTGGATCAGGGTAGGCCTCACGGATGATCTCAACGATGCCGACCACCTCCTTGCCCTCATTGGAATGGTAGAAAAACGCCTGCTCGCCCTTTTTCATCGCCATCAGATGAAGTTTGGCGAGATGATTGCGCACGCCGTCCCAGAGGGTGCCTTTGGCGCCCGCTTTCACCTGATCGTCCCACGACCATTTGAAGGGTTCGGATTTGACGAGCCAATAAGCCATGAGTGATCCTTAGGTCTCCGCCC
>JAKFVK010000157.1 GCA_021732205.1 Hyphomicrobiales bacterium
GCTGCTGCCAGTTGTTTCTGCTCTTCGCTGCCATAATGCATGATGGCGGCCAGTGCGCCCATATTGGCCTCAACGACGATGCGGGCGGTGACGGCGCATTGTTTTGCCATCTCCTCGACCACCAGCAGGGCATCGAAAAAGGAGCGTCCCTGGCCGCCATAAGCCAACCGAATGGTCATGCCCATGAAGCCTTCGGCTGTCAGTGCCGCAACAATATCAAGCGGATAATCGCCGTTGCGATCAATGGCGGCGGCGCGCGGGCGAACCGTTTGGAGGGCAAAGTCGCGGGCGCGCTCGCGCAACGCCGACTGGTCTGCTGTCAGGGTCAACGACATGATCTGCCCTCCTGTCACCAAAACGTGATTGTGACAGTATGGCAGTGTCGTTAAAATCAATCAAACGAAATTTCACGCGCATTAAATTCATGATTTCGATATTAAATGAAAGATTACGGTCCGCTTGCAAGTTGTGAACCGGCAGACGCGGTGACACGGAACGAATTGAGCAGCCCGAGCAGCAAGGCTGATTTGGCCGATTGTGCGTGGAAGACCAGCGACACATTGCGCGAGGCTTCGGGATCATCGATAAACGACAGCCTGATCATGTCGCGCCGGGCGCTGCCCAGGCTGCGCTCGGGAACGATGGCGATACCCAGGCCGCGTTCGACCATGGCGAGAATGGCGTCAAGCGAATCAAGCTCCATATGCTCTTCGGGATGGAGCCCTTTGCGCTGCAGATAGCGGTCAATGATCTCGCCAACGCCGACCCGACGATTGAAGCGGATGAAGGGGTGGTGTTCGCTTTGGGCTAGCCCCAGAGTGCCCTTGAAGCCGGGAGCGGCAATGATCATGAGCCGCTCGCGCAGGATGGTCTCGCAGCGCAGCTCAGGCGGCAGGGCCGGCGGCTCGGTAATGACGGCGCCGTCAAGCTTGCCCGCCAGCACATGATCGACAAGCGAGCCGGACAGGCCGCTTTCAACGGTGATGCGGATGCCCG
The DNA here is from genome assembly GCA_021732205.1 of Hyphomicrobiales bacterium. Lineage (GTDB taxonomy): Bacteria > Pseudomonadota > Alphaproteobacteria > Rhizobiales > UBA4765 > Raskinella. The sequence goes on from JAKFVK010000157.1 coordinate 997, forward strand.
GATAGCGTCTCCCCAGCCCCAGAAGAGCATCAGGCAACAGGCTTGATGAGGCAGTGGGAATAACGCCAAGGGTCAGACGGCCGGTGAGGCTGTCCCCGGCCTTCACGGTCTCGGCGATGGAGCGCACCAGACCCAGGATCTCGCGAGCCGGCCGGACAATCGCAATCGCCGCCTCCGTCATCGCCGGCGGGCGCACGGAGCGGTCAAAAAGTGCGACGCCCAATTCGTCCTCAAGCGCCTTGATATGCATGCTGACGGAGGATTGCTTGAAGCCAAGGCGCCTTGCTGCCTCGAGAAAGGACTGGCTGTCGTGAATGGCGACCAGGCACTGCAGGGCCTTCAGATTCATTGTCGGAGCGCCTCAAACTTTGACCTGATCCAGCCTGTCAGACACAGGACACGCCGGCGGACCTCGTCATGGAGCGTGCAAGACGCCGTGAAGACGTGGTGCCGGCGGCGGCGACACATGAAAGCATTCTTTGCCATGAGCAGGGAAGGGGATGGTGGGTGCGACAGGGATCGAACCTGTGACCCCTTCCATGTCAAGGAAGTGCTCTCCCGCTGAGCTACGCACCCATTCCGCAAGACGGAAAAGGCTCTTAACCGATCAAGTGAAGGGCTGCAAGCCTTGGTTGTTATTTGTAAAGTGTCAGGCGGCGAGCATGCGCTGGACTTCGCCCACAAGTTCTTTCAGGTGAAATGGCTTGGAGATCACACGCGCTTCGCGCGGGGCGTTCGAATCAGGATTGAGGACCACCGCCGCAAAGCCGGTGATGAACATGACTTTCAGCGCCGGGTCGATCTCGGTGGCGCGGCGGGCGAGTTCGATGCCGTCCATTTCCGGCATGACGATGTCGGTCAGCAGGAGCGTGAACGGTTCTTCACGCAGCCGCTCAAAGGCGGAGCGTCCATTGTCGAAGGACGTCACCTCATAGCCAGCCGTTGTCAGAACCTTGGAGAGAAAGCGACGCAAGCTGTGATCGTCTTCTGCCAGAAGGATTTTTGTCATAAAGAACCTGCGCGGTTAACTTCCAGTGCCGACAGCGCGAATGACATCGCACTGCGTTGATCATTGTCACGCTATCATGTCATCCAACATGCTTAACAGAGCGTAAATTTTCGTGCACTCTATTGCAGATTAATGACATATCATGGCCCTTATTCGTCGAAAGCCGTTGGAGCGGGAGGGGTGCGGCCCGGGCATCGATGGGGCTGGTGGATGCTGGCGGGCTGACGAAGGTATCCGGCAGGTGGCGGATCGTTTTTGATGATAATCTCTCAGGCGAAGGCTGATTTCATGGACTATAGCGATCCGCTCGAACGGTCGGCGTTCGACATCATGGAGCCGCAGATGCTGCGTGCGCCCGTTATTTTCAACTCCCCTCATTCGGGAAATCATTATCCCAAATCATTTCTGGCAGCCTCCCGGCTAGATGCGCTGACCCTGCGCCGCTCGGAAGATGCTTTTGTTGACGAGTTGTTTGCAGGTGTTGTCGAGCGCGGCGCACCGCTGATGCGCGCCCATTTCCCGCGCGCTTTTCTTGACGTTAATCGCGAGCCTTATGAGCTTGACCCGCGCATGTTCAGCGGGCGTTTGCCGGCTTTTGCCAATACGCGCTCGCTGCGCGTGGCGGGCGGGCTTGGCACGATCGCCCGCGTCGTGGCTGATGCCGAGGAAATCTACGCCAGCCCGCTCAAGGTGAATGAGGCGCTGGCGCGCATTGATCTCTTCCACAAGCCCTATCATGCGGCGCTGAACGGGCTGATGAAGCGCCTGCGCCAGACATTCGGTTATATGGTGCTGGTTGACTGTCATTCGATGCCCTCTGTTGTGCGCCAGGGTGGGGAGCGCATGCGGGCTGATTTCATCATCGGTGATCGCTATGGCACAAGCTGCGCCTGCGAGTTGAGCGACCATGTGGAACTGACATTGACGCGGCTAGGCTACAGCGTCCTGCGCAACAAGCCTTATGCCGGGGGCTATATCACAGAGCAATACGGAACGCCGGCCATCGGCTGGCACGCCATCCAGATCGAGATCAACCGCTCTCTCTATCTTGATGAAGCCACATGCACGAAGACCGCTGATTTCGAGCGGCTGCAAGCCCATCTGATGATTTTAGCCGAGACGTTGATCGCGCTCGATACGCCGCTCTCAGACAGCGCCACAGCTGCTGCGGAGTAAGCCTGCATAGCGATTTCAACCGAAATGTCGGGTCCCAGGACCGGAGTTGAAGAAAAGGGGGCCGTCCGCGTTGGCGAACGGCCCAAGTCTAGGGAGGAAACGCCCAAGGAGGGCAGCGGTGCGACGCAGCAACGTCTCACCGCTCATGACGATAATGGTGCAGTGCAAAAGAA